>CAYZLN010000100.1:0-3052 GCA_964479295.1 uncultured Gemmatimonadota bacterium | reverse complement strand
GGGCGGCTCAGAAGATGGAGAACTTGAAGTACTTGGCGGGGTTCCTCTTGAGGTCGTCCAGCAGCGCCCGGAGCTCCGCCAGCGTCACCGAGAGGTTCTCGTAGAGGACCGGGTCCTGGGCCAGCCGCCCCAGCGACCCGCGGCCCTCCTCGATCCCGGACAGGATCCCCTCGGCCCGGCGGACCGCGCTGTCGGCCCGGGCCACGGTGCTCCGCACCTGCCCCGCGGTGACGTTCAGGCTCCCGGCGAGGGTGTCCAGCGAGGCGGTGGCCCGGCGGGTGTTCTCCAGGATGTCCTGGAGCTCGTCCTCCTCGGTGGCCGCCTCGAGCCGGGCGACGGTGCTGTCGAGGTTCGCCGCGACCTCGCGCAGCGTCCGGCCCGACTCGGAGAGGTCCCGGGAGAACTGGCCCATGCTCTTCCGCTGCTGCGAGAGCAGGGTGACCAGCTCGCTGCTGGCCTGCTCGAAGTTCTGCACCGACCGGGCCAGGTCCCGGGCCGTCTCCTCGTTGAAGGCGACCTCGATCCGGTCGGTGATCGTCTCCAGGTTGTTCGCGATCTCGCCGGCGTAGTCGCTGAGCTGGGCGAAGTCCGAGGCGGTCACCCCGCGGATCTCGCCCTCCCCGGGCCGGGGGACGCCCTCCGCCGCGTCGGGATGGCGCTCCGCGGGCTCCAGGGCGGCCGACCATTCGCCGAACATCGAGACGGGCCGGGCCACCGCGACCAACCGCTCCGGCAGGTCGACGTCCCTCTCCACCCGCATCACCACCCTCACCCCACCGGCGGCGACCTGGATCTCCTGCACCCGGCCCACCTGGACGCCCCGGTACGTGACGGTGCTCCCCGTCTGGAGCTGCCCCACCGTCGGGAACCGGGCCTCGACCGTCCGGTAGTCCGCCCGCCATCGCGACTCGGAGAGCCAGAGGGCCCCGGCCAGGATGACGGCGGTCCCCAGGAGGACGAAGAGCCCCGTGACGACCTCGTCGCGCCGGCTCATCTCGTCTCTCTCGCTCACGTCAGGCGTCCCTCCCGGTAGCGGTCCTGGGGTTCGGACCGACCCCGGAAGCCGGAGCCGGTCGCACCGATGCCGGCGGCCGGCGTCGCGAATCCGGCCGGCCGACGCCGCCCCGTCCCACGTCCCTCACTCCTCGATCGGCCACAGGTCCCGCCTCCCCTCCGCGAAGGCCCGTATGGCCGGATCGTCCGCCTCCCGGAAGGCCTCCGGGCTTCCCTGCCACCGGACCCGTCCCGCGAAGAGGAGGGCGATGCGGTCGGCCACCCGGAACGCGCTCGTCATGTTGTGCGTGACCACGAGGCTCGTGGCGTCGAGCTCGCGGCCGAGGTTCACGATCAGCTCGTCGATCATCGACGTCGTCACCGGGTCGAGCCCGCTCGTGGGCTCGTCGAAGAGCAGGTACTCGGGCGCCGGGGCCACCGCGCGGGCGACGCCCGCCCGCTTCCGCATGCCGCCGGACAGCTCGGCCGGATAGGCGTCGCCCCGGCCCTCCAGGCCGACCCGCTCGAGGCTCCACTCGACCCGGTCTTCGAGCTCGTCCTCCGCCGCGCCGTGACGCCGCAGCGCGAGCCGAACGTTCTCCGCGACGCTCATGGAGTCGAAGAGCGCCGACGCCTGGAAGACGTACCCCATCCTGAGGCGCAGCCGGTTCACCACCTCCCGCGACGCCCCCTCGACCGGCTCGCCGTCGACGCGAACGGATCCGGAGTCCGGGTCCAGGAGCCCGGCCACGTGCTTGAGGAGCACGGACTTTCCGGCCCCCGAACGGCCCACCACGGCCACGGTCTCCCCCGGGGACACCTCGAGGGAGAAGCCGTCGAGGACGGTGAGGTCGCCGAAGGCCTTCCTCAGCTCCTCGAGCTCGATCACCGCCTCCCCCCTCCCCGTCCCGCACGTCGTCCCGTCACAGGAGGGTGACGGCCCAGAACGCGTCGGCGAGCAGGATCAGCATCGCCCCCGCGACCACCGTGCGCGTGGCCGCCCGGCCGACGCCCTCCGCGCCGCCGCCGGTGGTGTACCCGAAGTAGCAGCCCGCACCGGTGACGATCGCGCCGAAGCTGGCGGACTTGATGAGCGCGAACTGGAGGTCGAACGGGCGGTGGAAGGCCCGCAGCCCCCGGACGAACTCCTGGCTGGAGAGGTCGAGGAGCGCCAGCGACGTCAGCCATCCGGAGGCGATCCCCGTGGCGATGGCGAGGCCCACCACCACCGGGAAGGTCAGGAGGCCGGCCGCCACCCGCGGCACGGCCAGGTACGCCAGGGGGTCGTACGCCAGCATCTCGAGGGCGTCGATCTGCTCCGTGACCTTCATGCTCCCGATCTCCGCCGCGATGTTGGCCCCGACCCGTCCGGCCAGCACGAGGCCCGTCAGGACGGGGCCCAGCTCGAGGATGACCGTCTTCCCCACCAGCGTCCCGACGAAATAGAGGGGGACCAGCCCGGTGAAGGCGTAGGAGCTCTGCAGCGCCAGCACCACGCCCGTGAAGACGGCGATGAAGAGGGCCAGCGGGAGCGAGTCGACGCCGATCCGCCGCGCCTGGGTTCCCGCCTCCGGGAGCCAGGTCCGGACGTCGCGGGCCGCGCGGGCCACGGAGACCGCGAACCGGGCGGCGCGGCCCGCCGCGGTCATCACCGCGACCGCTCCCCGCCCGATCCACCGGAGAGGCTCGAATGCGCGCATGGGAAGACGTTACCGTGAGGAAGTCGCGCACGAAAGCGATTCGCCCCCCGAGGAAGGCCGTCGGAACCGGGCCTCCTCCGGGGGGCGGCCGGGGTTGACAGCCTCCGGGAGCGGGGTATATAACGGCGTTAAGCGAGCGAAAGATCAGGACGCTCTCCGCCCCCGGCAAAGGAATCGATCGCGTGCGCCAGACCTCCCCGTCCCCCCTCCACGACCCCCCTCCGTGCCGTCCGGCGGCGTCGTGAGGCCGATGCGACCCCGGAGCGTCGCCGCCGCCCTCGCGGCGGCCGCCTGCGCCCTCGCCGCCGCGGCCGCCCCGGCCGCCGCCCAGGACGCCGACGTCCGCTCCCTCGCGGAGA
>CAYZLN010000099.1:2198-6827 GCA_964479295.1 uncultured Gemmatimonadota bacterium | reverse complement strand
CTTCATCCAGGCGATCTGCCCGCCCTCCAGGAGCACCTTCACCTGGCGGTCCGAGAGGTCGTGGCGGCAGACGTAGGTCTCGCCCTCCGTGTCGTTCTCGACCTCCACCGTTCCGTCCCCCCGCCGGAGCGTGTCGTGGATGTCGGTGACCCGGAGGACGTCCCCCTCCTCGATGCGTCCGTAGTCCTCCTCGTCCTCGAAGGTGAGGGGCAGCACCCCGAAGTTGACCAGGTTCTGCCAGTGGATGCGGGCGTAGTCCCGGGCGATCACCAGCCGCAGGCCCAGGTACCGCGGGGCGAGGGCGGCGTGCTCGCGGCTGGAGCCCTGTCCGTAGTTCGTCCCCCCGACGACGGCGTGCCCGCCCTGGTCGCGGACGGCCATCGCCTTGTCGTGGTAGTCGGGGTCGACGACGTCGAAGGCGAACTTGCTGATCTCGGGGATGTTGCTCCGGTACGGCAGCACCTCGGTCCCCGCGCGGAGGATCTCGTCGGTCGAGATGTCGTCCTCGGCGACGAAGTTGACGGGGAGCTCGAGCTCGTCGGGCACCGACTCCAGCTCCGGGAGCGAGACGATGTTCGGCCCCTTCCGGAGCTGCACCCGCCGCGACTCCTCCGGCGAGGGCGGCGGCGTGAGCGAATCGGTGTTGATGATCGGATCGTCCGGGTCGCTGACCCTCGGGCAGGCCATCCCGAACCGGTCCTCCAGCTCCCGGGGGTCGGTGATCTCGCCGGTGAGGGCCGAGGCGGCCGCCGTCTCGGGGCTCACCAGGAAGACCCGGTCGTCCTCCGTCCCCGAGCGGTCGGGGAAGTTCCGGGGCACCGTCCGCAGGCTGTTCGTGTCGCTGGCCGGAGCCTGCCCCATCCCGATGCAGCCGTTGCAGCCCGCCTGGTGGATCCGCGCGCCGGAGTGGATGAGGTTCAGGAGGTGGCCGTCCCGGTCCAGGTTCTCCAGGATCTGCCTCGACGTGGGGTTCACGTCGAAGGAGACGTCGGTGCTCACCTGCCGCCCCTTCACGATCTCGGCGGCCACGGCGAAGTCCCGGTAGCCGGGGTTCGCCGAGGACCCGACGTAGGCCTGCGAGACGGGCTCGCCGGCCACCTCGCTGACCGGGACCACGTTGCCGGGGCTCGACGGCAGCGCGATCAGCGGCTCGATCTCCGAGAGGTCCACACTCTCGTGGACGTCGTAGCCCGCGTCGGGGTCGGCGGTGATCTCCGACCAGTCCTCCTCGCGGTGCTGGGCGCGGAGGAACCGCTTGACCTCGCCGTCCGAGGGGAAGACGGTGGAGGTGGCCCCGAGCTCGGTGCCCATGTTGGCGATCACGTGCCGGTCCATCGCCGAGAGCGACTCGAGCCCCGGCCCGTAGTACTCGATGATCCGGTTGACGGCGCCGTCCACGTCGTGGCGGCGGAGCATCTCCAGGATCACGTCCTTGGCGCTCACCCAGTCGGGCAGCTCGCCGGTGAGCTCCACCCCCCAGATCTCGGGCATCTTGAACCGGTAGGGCTCGCCGGCCATCGACATCGCCACGTCCATCCCCCCCGAGCCGATGGCCAGCATGCCGATGGCCCCGGCGGCGGGGGTGTGGCTGTCCGAGCCCACCATGGTCTTGCCGGGCACGCCGAACCGCTCCTGGTGGACGGGGTGGCTCACCCCGTTGCCGGGCCGGCTGTACCACACCCCGAAGCGCTCGCAGGCGCTCTGGAGGAAGAAATGGTCGTCGGGGTTCTTGTTGTCCTGCTGGATCAGGTTGTGGTCGACGTACTGGGCCGACAGCTCGGTCTCGACCCGGTCGAGGTCCATGGCCTCCAGCTCCAGCATCACCAGCGTCCCGGTGGCGTCCTGGGTGAGGGTCTGGTCGACCTCGACCCCGATCTCCCGGCCGGGGACCATCTCCCCTTCCACCAGGTGGGACGCGATGAGCTTCTCGGCGACGTTCTGACCCACGGGAACTCCTCGGCTCTCGGTTCTGGGATCGTCCTGCGTCGTGTCCCGGCGGCGGGCCGGGGGGCGGCCCGCGGCGCAGCTTTCATACCGGCGCGGACCGGCCCGGGGAAGGCCGACGGCGGCGCCGCCGGCCGGGGGAGATCAGCCGGCGGACGGGCCGTCCGCCGGGGCCTCGTCCCTCTCCTCGTCGTCCCGGCTCCCGCCCGAAGCGGCGTCCTCGGGCTCGGGCTCCGGGCGCGACGCCGGCTCCGGGGGGGCGGCCGGCTCCTCGGCGGGCAGCTCGTCCCCGGTCATGTCGACCCGACCGTTGAGGCGCCCTCCCTCCTCGAGCTGGAGGACCGGGCAGTGGACGTCGGCGTCCACGTCGCAGCCGTCCTCGAGCCGGACGGCGCCCCGGGCGGCGATGGTCCCGCTCACCCGGCCGGCGGCCACGACTTCGTCGGCCTCGATCCGCCCCTCGACGGAGCCTCCCGAGGCCACGTGGACCTCCCCGTCCATGCGAACGGTCCCCTCCACCCTGCCCTCGACGCGGAGCTGGCCGCTCCCGTCCAGGTCTCCCGTCAGCTCGCTGTCCCGCCCGATGATGGAGGTCGAGCCACCGGACGGAGGGGCCCTGTCTCCGTCGCTCTCCGACGACTTCCCGAACGCTGCGGCCACGCTGCACCTCTCTGCCGAAGTCCCGCCGGCCGGACGGCCCGGCCGGCTCGCCATGTCTCTCGCCCGGAACCGCCCCGCGACGGCGTCGCGGCGCGTCCGGCCACCGGTTCCCGCGCCGGGCGGGCCCCCGGGCCCGGCACGGGGCGGAATATAGACCGGGCGCCGGCCTCCCTTCCACACCCCCCGACCGCGCCGGCGGTCCGGACGCCGGGGCGGAGGCTCAGCCCCCGGTCTCCTCGCCGGGGTCCTCCCCCAGCGCCTCGAGGACGGCGCGACGGACCGTCGCGTAGGGCTGCGCCCCCTCCACGGCCCGGGCCTCCTCCAGCGGGACGCCCGGGGGCGCCACGAAGAGGGCCGGCACCCCGCTCACCCCGAGCTCCCGGGCCTCCACCTGGTCCCGGAGCACCTGCTCCGTGTAGCGGTCCTCCCGGAGGGCGTCCCGGAGCTCGTCGCCGTCGAGCCCCGCCGACTCGGCCACGTCCGCCAGGACGTCGCGGTCGCCCAGGTCCCGCCCCTCCCGGAAGAACGCCTCGAAGAGGCCCCGGTGCACCCGGTCGAAGGCCCCCTCCTCCCGGGCGAACGCGGCCGTCTCCAGCGCCTCCCGGCTCCTGGGCTGCACCGGGGGGCGGCGGACCTCCACGCCGCGCTCCTCGGCCATCGGCGTCACGGCCCGTCCCCAGACGTCGTCGAGGTATTCGCTCTCCGGGTCCAGCGTCGGCACCGGCTCGGGGCGGAGCTCGAAGGCCCTCCACTCGATCTCGACCCGGCCCGCCATCTCGTCCCGCAGCCTCCGGACCACGGGCGTCTCCAGGTAACAGAACGGGCAGACGTAGTCGCTCCACACCGTGATTCTCGCAGGACCTTCCCCGTCGGTCACCTCGACCTCCCGCGGGATGACGTGCCCGGGCCCCGTCCGGCCCCTCCGGGGGGAGGATACACCGCAGCGGCCGGTCGTGCCGCCGGCCCCGGCAGGGTCGAGCGCGGGCGGGATGGACCGCCCGGGGGCCGCGGGCTGTACTCCCCGACGTGCGCACGCCCGTCGAACGTCCCGTCCCCCCGCACGCCCGGCCCGCGCCAGCGGGGGACGGCGGCGCGCGTCCCCCGTCCGGACCGTGAGCCCGACGCCGGTTCGGGCCGGCTCCGTCCTGCGCTGGGCGGCGGCCGCGGGGCTCTTCCTCCTCGCGCTCGTGGGGCTCGGCATGGCCTTTCCCGACTTCGTCTCGCGCCACGTCGTCCCCCGGTTCCTCTATCTCCCGGGTCGCGTCCCGGCCGCGGCGGCCGACCCGTCGGCGGCCGGGCTCCCCCACGGCGAGTCGCTCCGGATCGAGGCCGACGACGGCGTGGAGCTCCACGCCTGGTGGGTCCCCCCGTCCCCGGTCGCCGGGCGGGCCGGGCCCGGGTCGGCGGGCGCCGGCGACGACGCGGCCCCCGGGTGCGGAGCCGTGATCTACTTCCACGGGAACGCCGGCACCCTCGTCGACCGGGCCTTCGTCGCCGACCGCTTCTCCCGCAGCGGCTTCGGGGTGCTCCTCGTCGACTACCGCGGGTACGGCCGGAGCGCGGGCACGCCCTCAGAGGAGGGGCTCTACCGGGACGGCCGCGCCGCGTACCGATACGTGCTCCGCGAGCTCGGCCACCCCCCGTCGCGGGTCGCCCTCGCCGGCCACTCGCTGGGCTCCGCCGTGGCGGCCCGGGTCGCCGCCGACGGCTCGCCGGGGGCCCTGGTGCTGACCGGCGCCTTCCGCACCGTGCCCGAGCTCGCGCGCGGAGCCTATCCGTGGCTCCCCGATCCCCTCTTCCGCGGCTGGACGACGAACCGGTTCGAGACCGTCCGGGCGATCGACCGCGTGGACGCCCCCGTCCTCGTCGCCCGGGGCGGGCTCGACACCCTCGTGCCGCGGGCCCAGACCCGGACGGTGTGGGAGGAGGCCGGGGATCCGAAGCGTTGGTACGAGGCCCCGGCCGCCGGCCACGACGACCTCTGGGACCACGAGGGCTTCTGGGAGGAGACGACGGACTTCCTGG
>CAYZLN010000099.1:0-2098 GCA_964479295.1 uncultured Gemmatimonadota bacterium | reverse complement strand
GCGCCGTCCCGGGCGTCCGCGTCCGCCGGAGCGCCGGGCGGGCCCGCGAGCCGACACCGGACCACGAAGCGGTTGGGGCGCTCGACGAAGTCGGCCGGGGCCAGCGGGCCGCCGAGGTCGACCGTCGGTGCGTCCGGGGCGCTCATCCGTCGACGGCCGAACGCCTCGGCGCGGCCCGCGCCTTGCGATCCGTCCAGGGGTGGCCCCAACGTCGCCGCGATCCGCTCCTGCCCTCACCCTCGCACCCGTCGCCCCGATGTCCGACGCCGGCCCGGCCCGCCAGAGCGGCTTCCTCGAACGGCTCCGCGAGGACGCCCCGGCGACGGCCGTGGAGCTCCGTCCCCCCGCGCCGGGGCTCTCCCACCGGGAGAGCATCGACACCTGGATCGACCTCCACCACGCCATCCGGCGGCTCACCAGGGACGACGCCCCGGTCTTCCTCACCGACAACGCCGTGGGCGAGGAGGAGGAGGAGAACCTCCGCCATCTGACGACGAACCTCGCCGGCGACGTCGACGCCTCCCGGATGGTGCCGTTCCTCACGTGCCAGCACTCGCTCGCCTACTGCCTCAACTACGCCCAGCGGGCGGCGTCGGCGGGCCTCGAGGCCCTCACCGTCCTGGGGGGCGACGAGTCCGCCGGGCCGCCCCGGTGCGTCGAGCACGCCTACATCCTGCGGAAGAAGATCCGGGAGCGGGTGCCGTCCCTCACGCTCGGGGGATGGGCGAACCCGCACGCCGACCCCGCCCGGCAGGTGGGGTACCTCCTGGAGGACGACTTCACGGCGGAGTTCTATCTCACCCAGGTGGTGTCGCACCACCAGATGGACCGGGTCGAGGCCTTCCTCGACGAGGCCCGCCGCCGGGAGGTGCCCTGGCCGGCCGTCTTCGGCGTCTTCTACTACCGGAGCGCCAACCCCGGGACCCTCTCCCGCCTGGACCGTTTCTTCCCCGTCCCCGCCGAGGAGCTGACGCGCGAGTTCGAGCGCGGGGACGAGCCCGCGGAGATCTGCGCCCGCACGGTCCGGGCGCTCCGGGACGCCGGGGCCCGCCACGTCTACGTGAGCAACCTGGAGATGCGGAACGCGCCCGAGGAGCGCCGGCGGGTCGTGGAACGGGTCCGGGAGGCGGCCGGAGGCGCCTGACGCCGGGGCCGGCGGGCGGCCGGGGGCGACCCGGACGCCGCCGGGACCGGCCGTCGCCGCGCGGCGGCGCGCCCCGCCTCGCGTCGGCCGACGGGGGCGGGGCCTCCTCACCCCGCCCCGGGGGCGGCGTCCGCCCCCAGCCCCTCCAGGAGGTCGGCCCACGCCCGGGCCTCCCGCTCCGGGTCCGCCAGCCCGGCCCGCCGCGCGCAGGCGGCCCGGAGGGCCCGCCGGTAGTCGCCGTCCACCTCGATCCGGTGGAGGCGGGCCGCCAGGGCGCCGGTGTCCCCGACGGCGAAATAGCCCGGGTAGTCCTCGCCGAGGAGACCGACCGTGCCGTCGATGCGCGACCCGATCACGGGGGTCCCGCAGGCCAGCGCCTCGGTGACCACGTTGGCGCCGCCCTCGAGGCGGGAGGAGACGACGAGCGCCCGGGAGCGGGCCAGCAGCTCGAGGGCCTCGCGCCGGGGGATCTCGCCCAGCCAGCGGTAGCGGGGGTTCTCCGCCGCCTCCCGCCGCGCCCGCTCCTCCGTCTCGTCGGCGAGCGCGGCCCCGGCGTGGACCACCTCGAGCCGCGAGTCCGACGGCAGCCGCCGGGCGGCCTCCGGGGCCCGGAACGGGTCCTTCACCGGGCGCATGTGACAGAGGAGGCACACCTCGAAGACGTCCTCCCGGGGCGGATGCTCCCCCGGAGGCGGCTCGGCGGACTGGTGGATCACGCGGGTCCGATCCCCCGTCTCCGGCGACAGCCGCTCCAGCGCCTTCTCCTGGAGCACGACGATCCGGTCCGCCGCCCCGACGGCCTCGCGGGCCTCGGCCGAGCGCTCCAGGTCCCGGTAGAGGTCGGTGCCCGTGAGCGCCAGCACGACGGGGGCGTCCGGGCGGTCCCGGCGGAACCGGAGCACGGACCCCGAGCTCCGCCGCGCGTGCAGGGCCACGAGCAGGTCCGGGGCGGAG
>CAYZLN010000098.1:0-6865 GCA_964479295.1 uncultured Gemmatimonadota bacterium | reverse complement strand
CCTTCAGCCCCTCCACCGCCGCCACCACGACGAGCATGTGGCGGGTCCGGGAGAGGGCCACGTTGAGCAGGCGCGGGAAGTCGGGGTTCTTCCCCTCGTTGAGGAACCAGCTCCGGTCCGGCGGCGCGTCGACGGTGTCGAAGATCACCAGGCCCTTCTCGCGCCCCTGGAAGCTGTGGACGGTGCTCACCTCCAGGTCGCTCGGCGCCGCCCGGCCCAGGCGCGAGCGCACCAGCTTCGAGATCCGCCGGGCCTGCAGCCGGTAGGGGACCACCACCGCGACGTCCTCCACCCCCTCCTTCGCCGCCACCTCGAGGAACTGCACCACGGCCTCCACGTGGACGGCGTTGGCCCTCGACCCCTCCTCGCGGTCGACGGAGGGCGAGAGGGGGTCGGTGTCCAGCAGCACCAGCGGGTGGGCCGGGCCGTCCCGGTCGAGCACCTCGGAGGCGTCCTCGAGGCGGCCGCCGTAGAAGAGGTCGCTCACCAGCCGGCGCACCTGGGGCGCCATCCGGTACTGGCGGGTGAGCATGGCGCAGAGCTGGTCGTGCTCCGACGGAAGCGAGACCTCCCCCTCCGGCGCCTCCTGCACCACCCCGGCCTCGCGGAAGAGGTCGCGGCTCATCCACCGTCCGGCGCGCTCGCCGCGGGAGACCACGACGGCGGGGAGCTGCTGGAAGTCGCCGATCGCCACGGTGCGGCCCCGGGTCTGGGCCGCCGCCAGGGCCACGTAGGGCAGCGGGGTGGTGCTGGCCTCCTCGAGCACCAGCGAGTCGAACCGGAGCGACGCCAGCTCGTCCCACACGGAGAGCCGGGCCAGCGTGCTCAGCACCACGTCGGCCTCCCCCAGCGCCATGACCGACTGCTTCTGGAGCTCCCCGCCGATGAGCGACAGCTCCCTGAGCGTCTCCTCGTCCCCGGCCGACCGGGCCATCGCCAGCAGCCGGCCGTGGCGGGTCCGGAGGCTGCCGCCGGCCTTCTTCCGCTGCTTCGCGGTCAGCATCGAGCGCTCGAGGTCGCCGATGGCCTCGTCCACCGAGCTCGCGCCCGCCGCCACGCGGCGCTCCAGGGCGGCGTCGAGGGAGAGCTCCTCGTCGCCCGTGGCCGCGTACTCGGCCCCCACCCTCACCACCCGGTTCGCCTCGACGGCGCCCCGGCCCAGGACGTCGGCCACGCGGCCGGCGGCCTCGTCCACCGCGCCGTTCGTGACGGCCGCCACCAGCACGCTGCCCTCCTCGGCCAGCTCGGCCACCGCGTGGCCCAGCAGCAGCGTCTTCCCCGTCCCCGGCGGCCCCCAGACGAAGTGGACGTCGCTGCCCAGCACCCGGCGGAGCGCCAGGCGCTGGGAGGGGTTCAGGCGCTCGGAGGCCTCCCGCCGGAGGTCGGCCTCGCCCAGCTCGGGGTACGAGCGGCCGAAGGCCCGGAGCACCGTCTCCGGGTGGAACTCGTCGGGCTCCTCCCGGATCGCCTCCAGCCGCTCGGCCAGGGCCTGGAGCAGCCAGGTGGGGTCGAACTCCAGCTCGGCCGGGTTCGGACGCCGGCCCAGCCATTCGCTCGCCGCGATCCGCACCCGCGAGCGGTTCCGGTCCCATCCCACCACGAACCCCGTGGCCTCGCCGCCGTCCCACCGCACCCGGACGGCGTCGTCGGGGCGGATGTCGTACGGCCCGCCCTCGACGCGCCACTCGTAGAAGAAGCTGCCCCCGGCGGAGTCGTCCACCCGGCCCTCCTCGGCCCGGAGCGGGTCGGCGAGGCCGCGGCGCTCCAGCTCCTCGCGCACCGCGTCGGCCTCCTCGGAGAGGGCCTCGAGGCACCCCTGGAGGATCGACTCGACTTCCTGCTCCGTCTCGGTGGCCAGTGGCGTCATGGGTCGGGGTCCGGGAGGACGGCGCGGAGGGCCGGCCCGCGGACGGGGCGGGCCGCGCCCCGGAACGTAGCGTGAGCCCGCCGGGCGGGCATCCCCGCCGGGCACGGTGGCGCCGTCGGGCGGCCGCCCCCATCATCGGGGCGCCGGGAGGGCGGCCGGGCGGCCGAGCCCCGCGTCCCCCGCCCGGCCCCGACGGAGGCCGGCGCGCGGCCCGTCGGGCCCTGACGCGATCCGCCGGGAGGGAACCCGTGTCCGACAGGCTCGAGGAGTTCCGCCGCTACCGCGAGGAGATGAACGAGCGGATCCTGGAGGCGGACAACCTGGAGATCCGGCGCTTCTTCGCCCTCGACGACCGCGCGTACGAGGAGGGCGCCCTCGACACCCGCACGAAGGAGCTGCTGGGCCTGGTGGCCTCGCTCGTGCTCCGGTGCGACGACTGCATCACCTACCATCTGGCCCGCTGCCGGGAGGAGGGGCTGGACGACGACGAGCTGTTCGAGGCCATGAGCGTCGGGCTGGTCGTGGGCGGCTCCATCGTGATCCCCCATCTCCGCCGCGCCGTCGAGCTGCTGGACGAGCTGCCGGACGCGGACGGCGGTGGCGGCGACGGCCCGGCCCCCGGCGGCGGCGCGTGACGGCGACCCGGCGGGCGGCGCCCCGGCCGTCGGGTCGATCGCGCTCCCGTGCAGCACATAGCGCGCGCGACCGGCCCCGTCGGGACGGGCAGGCCCGCCCTTCCGCGGGCGATCCCCCGGCCGAGGGCCCCGGCCGCCGGCGGCCCCGGCCTTGCGTGCATTCATCCTCCGGAAACTCAACCCGGCGTCAACTGTTTCTGTCGGCGACGCTCGACACCCACGACATCACCGGGAGGAAACGAGATGGCAGTCTTCGACTGGCTGTTCCTGGCGGGACGCATCCTCTTCTCGGCGGTCTTCGTCTTCTCGGGCCTCGGCCACTTCATGCAGCTCGAGGAGATGAGCGAGTACGCCGGCCAGAAGGGGGTGCCGGCCCCCAAGCTGATGATCGTCGTCACCGGCGTGGTCGTCCTCCTGGGCGGGCTGAGCATCCTCTTCTGGACGCAGGTGATCATCGGCGCCTGGCTGCTCGCCGGCTTCCTGCTGCTGGCCGCCTTCACGATCCACAACTTCTGGGCCGTCGAGGACCCGCAGCAGGCACAGGTCGAGATGCAGCAGTTCATGAAGAACCTCGCGCTGGCCGGCGCCGCCATCGTCTTCTACGTGGCCGTGCAGACGGCCCAGCAGGGCGGCGACGTGGTGCGGGGCCTCTTCGGCGGCTGACCTCCGCCGCCTGCCGCCCCGCCGCTCCGCCCCCCGACACCGGGCCCTCGGGACCGTGCCCGCTCCCGACGACCTGAAGCCGTTCCGGCGCCACGCCGAGTGGGCCGTCGTCGCCTCCACCGCCCGGGAGCTGGGCCTCTACGACGCCCTGGCCGGGGGGCCGGCCACGGCCGAAGAGCTGGCCCGGGAGCTGGACCTCGACCCGCGGGGCGTGGGGATCGTCCTCGGCGTGCTGGAGGAGATGGGCCTCGTCCGCGCCGAGCCGGAGGGGGCGCACCGGCTGACCGGGGCGGCGCGCGGGCTCCTCGTCGACCGCGACACCCCCGACTACATGGGCGAGGCCGTCGACCTCTGGCTCCGGAACATCCGGGAGTGGACGGCGTCGCTCCCGGCCTCGGTGGCCAGCGGCGCCCCGCCCGAGGACGCCCTCCACGGGGACGAGGAGATGTCCGACCGGGAGGCCATGGAGAGCTTCCAGGCCGCCATGGCCAACAAGAACCCGCGGCTGGTGGACGCCGTGGTGGACGCGGTCACCGGACGGGCGTCCGGGCCCGGGAGGGTCCTGGACGTCGGCGGAGGCCCCGGGACGTTCACCCGGGCGTTCGTGGACAGGGGCTGGGAGGCCGTCCTCCAGGACCGGCCCGAGGTGGTGGACCACGTCGCCGACGCCTACGGCCTGGCGGACCTCGAGGGGCTCGAGCTGGCGGGCGGCGACTTCCTCGAGACCCTCCCGGAGGGCCCCTTCGACGTCGTCTTCCTGGCCAACATCACCCACCTGTGGGACCCCGGGACGAACCGCCAGCTCCTGGCCCGGTGCGCGGAGCGCCTGGCCCCCGGCGGCGTCCTCGCCGTCATGGACTTCGTCCGCGGCGTGGAGGCGTTCGGCGCCCTCTTCGCGGTGACCATGCTCCTGAACACGGAGCGCGGAAACACGTACAGCCTCCAGCGCTACGAGGAGTGGCTCGAGGAAGCGGGGCTGCGCGAGGTCCGATGTCGGACGGTGCCGGAGGATCGGCAGGTCGTCACGGCGCTCCGGCCGCAGCCGGACCGCGTCACCCGGCGGGCCCGCGTCGAGTAGGGACAGGCGGGGCGGCCCGTCCGCGGCCGGCCGGACCGCGCCACGAAGGGGAGGACGCGCCATGCAGGAGATGACGCCCGAGGAATTCCGCGAGGCGGCCCGCCTGACCTCCGAATGGGTGGCCTCCTACCGCGAGCACATCGAGGAGCACCCCGTCCTCTCCCGGGCCGAGCCCGGGGACGTGGCCGGGGCGGTGGCGTCCTCGCCGCCCGAGGAGGGCGAGCCCTTCGGGGAGATCCTGGGCGACCTCGACGACACGATCGTCCCCGGGCTGACCCACTGGAACCACCCCGGCTTCTTCGCCTACTTCCCGAGCAGCTCGTCGCCGCCGACGGTGCTGGCCGAGTTCGTGGCCGCCGCCCTCAACCAGAACGCGATGAAGTGGAGGACGTCGCCGGCGGCCACCGAGCTCGAGGAGCGGATGGTGGACTGGATCCGGCAGATGGCCGGGCTTCCGGGCGCCTTCCAGGGGACGATCTTCGACACCGCGTCCACGGGCTCCTTCACCGCCCTCCTGGCGGCCCGCGAGGCGCTCGAGCTGGAGGTGCGGCGCCGGGGCCTGGCCGGCCGGGCCGACCTCCCGGGCCTGACGATGTACGTCTCCGAGCAGGCCCATTCCTCCCTGGAGAAGGCCGGGATCGCCGGGGGGCTGGGACAGGACGGGGTCCGCAAGGTCCGCGTCGACGACGACTTCCGCATGGACCCCGACCACCTGGCGGAGCGGATGGCCGAGGACCGGGAGTCGGGACGCCTGCCCATGATGGTGTGCGCCACCGTGGGCACCACGTCGACGGCGAGCGTCGACCCCGTCGACGCCGTGGCCGACCTCTGCGAGGAGCAGGGCGTGTGGCTCCACGTCGACGCCGCCTACGCCGGCTCGGCGGCCCTGCTGCCCGACCTCCGCGACCGGTTCGAGGGCTGGGAGCGCGCCGACTCCATCGTCGTGAACCCCCACAAGTGGCTCTCGACCCCCATCGACTGCAGCGTCCTCCTCTACCGCGACCCCGGGCCGTTCCGCGCCTCGCTGGCCCTGACGCCCGAGTACCTGCGCAGCGACGAGGAGGACTCGACCGACCTGATGGACGTCGGGCTGGCCCTGGGACGGCGGTTCCGGGCCCTGAAGCTCTGGTTCCTCGTCCGCTGGCACGGCGCCGAGGGTCTCCGGGACCGACTGGGGCGGCACATCGAGTGGGCCCGGAGCTTCGCCGACCGCGTCGAGGACGACCGCCGGTTCGAGCTCATGGCCCCGCCCTCCTTCTCGACGGTGGTCTTCCGCGCCCTTCCGCCGGGGACGGACCCCGGGGAGTCGGACGAGGACGAGGAGGGGCCCGAGAGCGCCCGGCCGCTGGAGCGCGGAGGAGGCGTGGACACGCTGGCCGCCAACCGCCTCAACGAGCGCCTCCTGGAGCGGGTGAACCGCCAGGGCGAGTTCTTCCTCTCCCACACCGAGCTCGCGGGCTCGTACGTGATCCGCCTGTCGGTGGGCAGCTTCACCACCCGGGCCGACGACCTCCGCCGCGCCTGGGACGCCCTGACCGAGGCGCACGACGAGCTGGAGCTCGAGGGCGGGTGGAGGGAGGGGGCGGGGGCGGACGGATGACGCCCCCGGTCGGCGGGACGCGCCGCAGCATCCGGCCCCGCGAACGGAGCCCGGGTCCGGCGGTCCGGGGCGCCCGGTCCCCCGGTGGCCGGCGGGACCGTGGACGCCCCGGCGCCCCCCGGTTACGTTCAGCGACCGCGTGACGCCCCCCTTTCGAGCCACCGATCGGTCGGGCGCCGCCCGACGGCCCCGATCGGCCCGTATAGAGAAGGAACGCCCCATGTCCGACGACCGCCCGACCGCGACGCCCGCAAGCTCCCCGGCCCCGTCCACATGGCCCGGCCGGGGAGCGCACCTGGCCGCCGTGGCCGCGGCCGCGCTCTTCCTGCTCGGCTGCAGCGGCGACTCGTCCTCCGCCCAGGAGGAGGCCACCGTCCCCTCCGAGGTGAACACCGTGCGGGAGCGGGCGGACCGGGCGCGGGTGAAGGGCGACTCCGCCGCGCCGGTGGACGTCTTCGAGATCGCCGACTTCCAGTGCCAGTACTGCGCCCAGTACTACCGCGAGACCTTCCCGGCCATCGACAGCCTCTACATCGAGACCGACAAGATCCGCTACGTCTTCATCACGTACCCGAACTCGAACCACCCCCGGGCGTGGCCCGCCATCGAGGCCGCCTTCTGCGCCGGCGCGGCCGGCAAGTTCTGGCCGATGCACGACCTCCTGTTCGAGCGCCAGGAGGAGTGGAGCGGGGCCGAGGACCCGGTCGCGCGCTTCGTCGACTACGCCGACGAGATCGGGGTCGACACGGAGAGCTTCTCGGCCTGCGTCGAGAACGACAGGCCCGCCCCCATGCAGGTGCGGGACCTGGAGCAGATCACCCGGGCGGGCATCTCCAGCACCCCGTTCTTCATCATCGACAACGAGGTGTCGCTGGAGGGGGCCGTGCCGCTCGAGCGCTTCCGGACCGTGCTGGACAGCGTGCTGCAGGCGAAGGGCGCCGGCGGCGGAGGCGACGCCGGGGGCGGCGGGAGCTCCGCTGACAGCGGCTCGAGCGAGGGCGGAGACGGGAGCTCCGGCGACG
>CAYZLN010000097.1:0-7014 GCA_964479295.1 uncultured Gemmatimonadota bacterium | reverse complement strand
AGCTCGCCGCCACCCTCCCCTCGCCGCTGGAGGACAACCCCCGGACCCGGACCCGACGGTTCCTCTGGCGGGCCGACCTGATCGAGCGGCGGGCGTTCGGCGAGCGCACGCCCCCCGAGGCCGGGGCGCCGGGGCCGGACGTGGAGGCACCGGATCCCGCCGCCCTCGACACCGCCGCCCCGGCGGACGTCGACACCCCGCAGCGTCGGCTGCCGGCGCCGGACAGCGTCGGGCCGGGGTCCGACACCCTCGTCCCGCCCGCCGACACCGTCCGATCCGGGGCCGACAGCGTGGAGCGTTGACCGCCGCCCCCCTCACCCCTCCCCCGCGTCCCAGAGCCGCTCGATGTCCCGGGCCGCCCGCGGATCGACCCTCGGCGGGACGCGCACGCAGATCTCCCGGAGCGCCCACGGTGAGACTCCGTCCAGCGCCGCCCGCAGCGACCGGTGGAACCGGAGGGGATGCAGCGCACCGTGGACGGCCCCGAGGACCGGAAGGACGACGGTCTCCGCCCCGAGGGCGTGGAGCTCCTCCATGACCGCCCGGAGCGCTTCGTCGACCCACTCCGCCCGGCACGTCGGCTCCCGGTCCAGGTCGTGGACGACCGCCAGCAGCTCCGCGGGGCTCCCTTCCCGCACCACCACCGTCCCCGGCGGCCGGGGCTCGTAGTCGGCTGCCTCGCGGAGGAGCTCGCCGGGGTCCCCGTCCGGCGGCTCCGGGGCGGGGTCCCGGCCGAGCACCAGCCAGGTGTCCTCCTCCCGCACCACGACGTCGGGGTCGAAGGGGAGCTCCCCGTCCGTCGGGACCGTGCGGAGCGCGGGACGCGTCACGGCCCGCCGTCCCCGGGCCGCAGGAAGACCGCCGTGGCCGAGAGACAGTCGACGACGACGCGGAAGTGGCGCAGGGCGGAGCCTCCGAGAACCAGGGCCGCCGCCAGGGCCGCGGAGGCCACGGGGCGGCCCGGACGGACGTCGGTCGGGCGGAACAGCAGCGGGGGCATGAGAGGCCTTTCATCCGTGAAAGCGAGAGGTCCTCGCCGGGCACCGGCGGCGGCCGGGGCCGGGCCCCCTGCCGCGTTCACGTCTCCCTGCGGTCGGGGGCGGCTCCGCGTTTCTGGCCGGAGGCGCGCCGCCCCCTCATCTTGGGCCCGGAAGCCGAACGCCGCACCCGAACGGGAGCCTCCATGATCACCGGCGGAATCACGACGGTCTACGTCAGCGACATGGACCGCGCGATCGAGTTCTACACCGAGACCCTGGGGCTGGAGATGGCCTACAGGGGCGGGCCGAGCTGGGCCGTGGTCCAGGCCCCCGACGGAACCAGCGTCGGGCTGCACGACGCCATGGGGGGCTCGACGGGAGAGAAGGGCTCGACCACGCTCGGCTTCCGCGTGGACGGCGAGCTGGAGGACGTGGTGGAGGAGCTCGCCTCCCGGGGCGTCGAGTTCGTCGGCGACGTCACCGAGGACACCGCCGTGCCCCTGGCCTACTTCCAGGACCCCGACGGCAACGAGATGTACCTCGTGGAGCAGCGCGGCGCCCACCGGTGAGGCGGCCAAGCACCGCCGGGGTCCGCACGCGGCGTTCCCCGCCCCCGGACGGTGCGTCCCCGCGGCCGTCAGCCGGCCGCCGGTCCCGGCGTCCAGACCGGCGACCGACCGCCCTCTATACTCGCCCCCGGTCCCCCTCCGCCGTCGGGCCGGTCCCGAGTCCCTCCCCCTCCCTGACGGTGCCTCCCACCACGAGCGCCGCGGAGATGATGAGGAGGTTCTTGACGATGTACTGCCCCTCCATGGTCGGCGCCCAGGGGTACCGGCCGGCCTGGAAGGTCACCTCGGGGAGCAGGACGAGCGGCATGAGGGTCCCCACCATCTGCAGGGCCAGCAGGGCGATGGCCACCCGCACCGTCCCGTGGAAGAGGAAGGTCACGCCGATGACCACCTCCCACCACCCGATGAGGTGGAGCCACTGCTCGCCCGAGAGGACGGGCATCCAGTCCACCGTCGCCAGCACCAGCGGCGCCGCCGGGGAGAGGCCCAGCGGCTTGAGGATCCCGAACCAGATGAAGATCACCGCCAGCGACAGCCGGAGGGCCAGCACCCCCCACCTGCGCATGAACCCGGCGATGGAGCGGTCCAGGGCGTCGAGGCGGCCGGCGACTCCGTCCGGCTGCTGCCCGGCGTCGTCGCGCGGCGAAGTCACGCGCGCTTCCTCCGGACCACCGGGACGCCCGTCGTCACCGGCCTACGCCCCCGCCTCCGCCGGCTCCTCCTCGCCGGGCGGCGGCTGGAAGAAGGGCTCCCACTTCTCCTTCGGGGAGGGCTCCGTCAGCAGGCTCACCACCACCAGGAGGGTGATCGAGACGATCACGCCCGGGATGACGATGTAGTCGCTGGAGGCGAAGTCGAACTGCGTGCCCCCGAGGGTCGTCGTGAAGTCGAGCCCGACCCGGTCGAGCGAGGCGGCGAGCCACGCCACGTCGTCCCGGAGCCGATCCAGGAGGGCGATGCCCGCGATCGTCAGGATGCCTCCGCCGATGCAGGCCACGCCCCCCTCCGGGGTGACCCGCTTCCACAGGAAGGCGGCCAGGAGCGCCGGCGTCAGGCTCGCCCCCACCAGGGAGTAGGCGAAGAGGGCCATGTCCAGGACCGTCTGCCACTGGGTCAGGAGCAGCAGGCCCAGCGCCCCGAAGATCACCACGAAGGCCCGCTGGACGGCCAGCTTCTTCTTCTCGGAGGCCCCGGGGTCGACGAAGCGCTCGTAGATGTCCCGGGCCACGTTCGTGGAGGGCACCAGCAGGAAGGTGTTGCCCGTGGAGAGGACGATCGCGACGCCGGCGGCCAGCATGATCGCCCCCATGAGGAGCGGCAGCCCGTGGCGGGCGACGTAGAGGATCACCGTCTCCGACGCCGCCTCCCCCACGACCGTGCCCACGTCGGCCAGGTCCGGGTAGACGGCCCGCCCCACGATGGCCAGCAGCGCCAGGGTGATCTCGATGAACATGATGCCGCCCACCATCCCCACGACGGCCTTCTTCGCCGAGCCCTCGTCCTTGGCGGAGAAGAACTTCTGGTACATCCCGCTCTCGCCCAGGATGAGGAGGAAGGTCGGCATGGCCACGCCGAAGACCCACAGGACGTTGTGGTCCCCCAGCACCTCGGTGTGGCCGGTCGGCAGGTTGGCCACCACCTCGCCGACGCCGCCGTGGGCGAAGACCATGTAGGGGAGGGCCAGGACGATGGCCAGGATGATGAGCACCCCGTTGAAGACGTCCACCGTCACGATGGAGACCATGCCCGCCAGGGCCGTGAAGGCGACGATGACGGCGGCCGTGATGAGCATGCCCGCGTCGGGCCCGATGGCCCCGTCGGTGACGATGCTCAGGATCCAGCCGCCGCCCCGGAACTGGTAGGAGGCGATGGTGACGTAGGCGAGGATGATGGCCAGGGTGCCCAGCACCCGGGCGGCGGCGTTGTACCGCTCCTCCAGGATGTCGGGGACCGTGTACTTGGCGATCCGCCGCACCCGGCCGGCCAGGAAGAAGGCCACCAGCAGGCCCATCCATCCGCCGAAGGAGAACCAGAGCTCGGCGATCCCGGTGTCGTAGGCGAGCCCCGCCCCGCCGAAGAGGGAGCCCGAGCCGATCCAGGTGCAGACCAGCGTCCCGACCAGAAAGGCCACCGAGACGTTCCGGCCCGCCACCATGAAGTCGGCGTGGTCCTCCACGGCCCGGGACCGCCAGACGCTCACCCCCACCAGCACCAGCGGATAGCCCACCACCACCGCCACGAGCAACCAGTTCAGGTCCGGCACCCGATCAGCCCCCCTCCGGGTCCATGCCCATCCGCCGCTTGAGCTCCTTCAGCAGCGCGTCGGCCTCGGCGTCGCGGAACTCCTCGTCGACGACCGCGTCGTCCGCGCCGCCGGCGCCCCCGGGCTCCGAGTCGTCCAGGGCCTCCTCCACCTCCCGGCGGGCCGACCGCTCGGCGGCGCCCCGCTCGATCTCCTCCTCCAGCCGCTCGAGCTCCCGGATCCCCTCCTCGGCGGCGCCCCGGAGCGTCTCCGACGCCCGGGCCCGGCGGTCCCGGGCCGGCAGCACCTCCCGCTGCCGCATGGCGTCCCGGAACTGCTCGGTGAGGTCGGCCACCACCCGGCGGTGCTCGTCCAGCTCGGCCCGGCGCTTCTTCACCTCCGCCTCGATACCGGCGAGCTGGGCGGCGCTCACGTCGCCCCGGTCCCGCAGGGCCTCCAGCCGGCGCTCGTAGTCCTCCACCTCCTCCTTCTGCTCCTTCAGCCGGGCGCGGGCCTCGATCAGCTCCTGGCGCATCTCGCCCAGCACCCGGTCGAGCTCGTCCCGGCTCACGGGACGGTCGCCCCCCAGGGCGTCGATCGCCTCCGACAGCTTGCTGCGGATTCGCTCGAACATGGCGGGAGCAGTCTATCAGCGCTCGGGGCGGCACGTCCACATCGCCCGCATCCATGCGGCTCGATCCCGCCGGTGCGCCGGAGGGGGACGCCGTGCCCCGTCCGGGCGCCGGACGCGGGTTTTGTCCGCCGACGTATATCCATGTATCCATACACGACGAGAAGTCCGGCCGTCGCCCTCGCCGGCCGGGGCCGGTCAGGCCTGGACGTCGCGGAGGCTCACGCCGCCCGGGCCGCTGCGACGCGTCCCGGTCCCGGCGTGTCGGAGAACGCCGGCCGGCCGCCAGGCAACCGAGTCCTTCGGAGGTCCGTCGTGAGCTACCGCATCCTGCCCGCCCTCGCCCTCGCCACCGCGATCCTCGTCGCCTCGGCGGCCCGCGGGCCCTCGTTCGCCCAGCCGGCCTCGCCCGACGACACCCTGTACAGCCCCGAGGAGCTGGCCGCGTACCGGGAGAAGCAGGAGCTTCGACGGCGCGTGCTCCGGATCCTCCGCCGGGCCGAGGTCGAGAACCCGTCCGGGGTGGTCGACGTGGAGACGGACACGGCCGAGCTCCGGACCCAAATCCGGTACGTCGATTTCGACCCGCCGGAGAAGGCCCTCTACCGTGTCCGAAACGCGCTCGCCGCCTACTTCGAGGGCAGGCCCGCCCGGGATCGGAACGTCCGTCTCAACTTCGACGTCCCCGGCGACCCACCGGACGCCGACCGTCCCGACAGGTGTGGCCCGGAGCTGACGAACGAGGACGTGATCGAACGGGTGATGCGCGAGCTCATCGACCGCCATCCGGACGCCCAGTCGGGGAGCGGGCTGGAAGCCCGGTTGAGGCCCCGGGTCGCGCGGGCCGAGCTCCTCGTGAGCTGGCAGGGCGAGGTGCTGGAGGTCGCGATCGAGAAAGGCACCGGTGACGAGTGGCTCGACGGCTTCCTGGGTCCGCTCCTCCGGGAGCTCAAGTTCCGTCCGGGCCTGGTCCGGGGCGTGCCCGTGGACATGTGGATGACCTTCCGCATCGACTTCCGCGAGGTGCTGTGACCCGGCGGTGAGCAGCCGCCCGGGCGCCCCCGCTCCCGGTATCCGAGGCCGCCCGGCGGCTCCTCTCCCTTCCGCCCCTCCGCAGGCCGCTCCCTCCCCGGAGCGACCCCCGGAACCCTGATAGGGGTAGGGGGTATATGGACCACGGGGATACAATACGGGGAGGGGGTATCTTGGGCACCTCCTCCCCCCTGCGTGCAGACCGTGCGGGGCAGACGCCTCCGCGGCCACGGCCGACCGCCAGGAAGGAGACCGCGATGGAGCCCGAGTCCACGACCCCGACGCCCGGACCGACGGAGCCCGCCCGACCCGCCCCGTGCGGCTGCGGCGTCGAGACGGAGCGGCCGACGTCCGGAAGGCCGGGCGACGGCCGCGGCGAAGGGCCGGACGGCGGCGACCGCCGCGCGGCCGGCGTCGATCCGGAGCGGAAGCGCCGCAACCTGAACCGCCTCCGCCGCATCGAGGGCCAGGTCCGGGGCCTCCAGCGCATGGTCGAGGAGGACCGTTACTGCGCCGACGTCCTCACGCAGCTCTCGTCGGTCCAGGAGGCGCTTCGGGCCGTCGGGCGCGAGCTGATGCGCAACCACCTCGAGCACTGCGCCACCGAGGCGATCCGCTCCGGCGACGACGAGGCGGAGGCGATGTACGACGAGCTGGTGGAGCTGATGTACAAGCACCTGCGCTAGCCCCGCCGCGGGGCCCCGTCCCCGGGCGGCCTCCCGGGCCGGGGCCGGAGACCCGGCCGTCGGGACGATACCGCCGGGCCGGCCGCTGGACGGTACCGGCGATCCTTCCTCCACGCGCCCCTCTTCAAATCGATTTGAAGAGGGCTTGACGGAAGAGGGACAGAGTGGGGCGAGAGGCCGATCGCCGGCCCGGTGACAGGCCGACCACGGGCGGCCGGGCGGCGGCCGGAACCTGACGACCCCGGCGGATCGCGACGATCGACGTCGGTCGGCGCCGGTCCATCTGAAGGAGGCGACATGCCCGGGACTCAGCTACGAAGAGGGCTCCGACCGAAGCCCATGGACGGCTGGCCCCTCGACGACGTCCTCGTCGGCGTCGGGACGCTGCGAACGATGCGCGAGCTGTTTCGACAGAACGACGAGGCGCCGCGGGAGGGCCCTCGCGCCTGGGACCTGGCGCTCCGTTGCGGCGTCAGCGCCCAGGGGGCGGCCGACTCGCTCGAGCGCCTGGAGCGCGCGGGGCTGGTGAGGGCCCTGACCCGCGAGCGCCCCTGGCGGGCGCGCGGCTACCGGCTGAAGCGACACCATCCGCTCGTCGTGCCGATGAGGCAGCTCTTCGAGGCCGAGCGCTCGGTCGCCCGGCGGGAAGACCGCCGGTACGGATGGCGCCGTCGGGACCGCCGGTACCGTCGGCCGCGGGGGCCCCGATCGACGCACCCGGGATCCGACGACAGCAGTCTCGAGGACAGACGAGGAACGCCATGACCGACACCGATACCGATTCGACCGTCGCACGGGACCCCGACGCCGCCGACGGCCGGGAGGACGCCGCCCGCCGGACCTTCCGCGTGTCGGGGATGCACTGCGCGTCCTG
>CAYZLN010000096.1:3766-7027 GCA_964479295.1 uncultured Gemmatimonadota bacterium | reverse complement strand
CGCCGTGGGCGTGGTGCTGATGTACCTGGAGAACTTCGGGAACCCCCGGCGGTTCAAGCGGATCGCCGCCGACACGACGAGGACGAAGCCCGTCGTGGCCGTGAAGGCCGGCCGGAGCCGGGCCGGCGCCCGGGCGGCCACCAGCCACACCGGGGCGCTGGCCGCGAAGGACCTGGCGACGGAGGCCCTCTTCGCCCAGTGCGGCGTCCACCGCGCCGACACGGTGGAGGAGCTCTTCGACCTGGCCATGGCCTTCGGCAACGCGCCCCTGCCCGACGGCCCCCGCGTGGCCGTGGTGACCAACGCCGGCGGCCCCGGGATCATCATCGCCGACGCGTGCGAGGCCCGCGGCCTGGAGGTCCCGCCCCTCTCGGACGGGACGCAGCGGAGGCTCCGGGAGGTCCTGCCGGAGGAGGCCAGCGTCGCCAATCCGGTGGACATGATCGCCAGCGCCGACGCCGAGGACTACCGCTCGGTGCTCGAGGAGGTGACGGGCGACGACGCCGTCGACGCCGTGATCGCCGCCTTCGTGCCCCCCCTCGGCGTCGACGCCGTCGACGTCGCCCGGGCCATCCGGTCGGCCGGGGAGGACGCCGACAGGCCGGTCATGGCGGTGCTCATGGGCCGGGAGGGGCTGCCACAGGGGATGGCCGAGCTGCGGGACGCGGGCGTGCCGGCCTACATCTTCCCGGAGTCGGCCTCCCGGGCCCTCGCCGCCATGGAGCGGCACCGCCGCTGGCTCGAGCGGCCGCGGGGCGAGATCAGGGGCTTCGACGTGGACCCCGGGGCGGCGGCGGGCGTGCTGGACCGGGTCGCCGGCGAGGGGCGCGAGCTGCTGACGGTGGACGAGTCGCTCGAGGTGCTCGAGGCGTACGGCGTCCCGGTGGCCCCCTGGGCCGTCGTCGGGGACGAGGACGGGGCCGCCGCCCGGGCCGCGGAGCTCGACGGGGCCGTCGTGCTCAAGGCGGTCGCCCCGGGCCTGGCGCACAAGACCGAGGCGGGGGCGGTGCACCTGGGCCTGGAGGGCGGGGACGAGGTCCGGGAGGCGTTCCGGGAGATCCGCCGGCGCTCGAAGGACTGGACGGACGCGCGGCTCGAGGGGGTGCTGGTCCAGCCCATGGTGGAGGGCGGACGAGAGACGATCGTGGGCATGACGATGGAGCCGAACTTCGGCCCCCTCGTCATGTTCGGCCTCGGCGGGGTCTACGTCGAGGCGCTGGGCGACGTCACGTTCCGCCTGCAGCCGGTGACCGACGTGGACGCCCGGGAGATGGTGCGCTCGATCCAGGGGGTGGGGCTGCTCGAGGGCGTCCGGGGCGAGCCCCCGGTGGACATGGCCGCGCTGGCCGCGACGATCGAGCGGATCAGCCGCCTGGTGGGCGACCACCCGCGCATCGCCGAGCTGGACGTCAACCCCTTCCTGGCGTTCCCCGAGGGGGAGCCCAGCGTGGCGGTGGACGCCCGCGTGGTCCTGGGCCGCGGGGAGGCGGACGGGCCTCCGGCGCCGGGGGGCGGGCCGACCGGCTGACCCGGGCCCCATGGCGCGGATGTTGCGCTCCCCGGACGACGGACGACTCACTGCGGAGCCACGCGTGAGCACCTCGAAACCCCGATCGGTGAGTGACATGACGAGGGGAGGCGCTGGGCCGGCGGCGGGTGCCGCCGGCAGGGGCGAGCCCGGGCGGAGCCGGGGGTCGGAGCTGTCGTCGGACACCGCGAAGAGGACGATGGAAGACAGCTCCCGTGACGTCGGCACCATCCTGATCGCCGACGACAACGAGGACTGCAGGATGGCCCTCTCGGCGCTCCTCGAGGCGCTGGGGTACATCGTGCACGAGGCGGACGACGGCGAGTCCGCTGTGGCGGTGGCCGAGCGGGAGGCCCCCGACCTCATCCTCATGGACATCATGATGCCCGGGGTGGACGGCCTCGAGGCGACGCGCCGGATCCGCTCGTCCGCCGCCCTCGAGGACGTCTGCATCGTGGCGGTGACCGCCATGGAGGGCGCCCGCGACGCCAGCCTGGCCGCAGGCTGCGACGACTGCATCTTCAAGCCGGTGGACCTGGACGGGCTGGACGAGCTCGTGGCGAACTGGATGGACGAAGGCTGAGCGCCGGGCCGCCGGGCGCCCCACCGGGTCTCCGCCCGGCACCCTCTTCCACCTCGGCGACCAGCGAGGGATCCCCATGCCGACCTGTCCCCACTGCGGCCACGACGCCGACGCCTCGGCCGACGAATGTCCCCTGTGCGGCACGCTCCTGAACGGGTCGGCCGGGGGGCCGGCGGACGCGTCGTCGGGGGCCGGGGCCCGGGGGACGTCCGGGCCGGCGAGCCGGGACGCGGGCGGCGGAGCGGCCCGTCCGGAGGGGGAGCGGGCCGGCGGCCCGGTGCCGTGGGAGGACCCCCGCCTCGGCTTCGTCGACGGGATCCGGGAGACCTGGAGGGAGAGCCTCTTCGAGCCGGACCGCTTCTTCGGCCGGATCCGGGACGAGGGCACGGTGGTGCGGCCGCTGCTCTACTACCTCCTCGTGGCGGTGGCCACCTCCTTCGCCACGCTCGTGTGGGAGGCGCAGGGCCTGACCCTCGCGCACATGGCCGGCTACGTCGACATGGGCGGCGCGACCGCGGCGGGGCCGGTGATCTCCTTCGTCCTGTCGCCGATCCTCGCGCTCGTGCTGGCCCTGATGCTCACCGTGATCTTCCACCTCGGGGCCCTGATGGTGGCGCCGGACCGCAGGGGGATGGGGGCCACGGCCCGGGTCGTCTGCTACGCCGCCGGCCCGTCGGTGCTGGCGGTGGTGCCGATCGTCGGCCCGGCGGTGGGGGCGATCTGGGGCCTGGTCCTCCAGGTGGTCGGGCTCCGGGAGGTCCACCGGGCCACGACCCTCCGGGGGGTCTTCATGGTCTTCTGGCTGTGGCTCGTGTTCGCCGTCTTCATGGTCCTGGCGATCCTGCTCTTCGCCTGGATGGGCGGGGCGCCCGACGGCGGGGCCCTCGTCCTCTCGGGGCCGGCGGGCCTTCCCGCCGCGGCCGCGGGGGCGTGACGGCGGGCGGGCCGCCGGACGGCGACGCGGACGCCGTCACGGGCCCGGGGGGCGACCGGGCCCGGGAGCGCAGCGAAAGCGGGCGCATCGAGCGGGAGGAGTTCGCCCGCGGCCACATCTCGCCCGGGGAGGAGCCGGTCGACCCCCGTCCCGCGGCGACGATGGTCCTCGCCCGTCCGGGACGGCAGGCCGGAGACGGGGCGCGCGAGGACGGCG
>CAYZLN010000096.1:0-3666 GCA_964479295.1 uncultured Gemmatimonadota bacterium | reverse complement strand
GCCCGATGGAGCTGCTCTTCCTCCGGCGCCCCGTGACCTCGAGCTTCGCCGCCGGGGCGTGGGTGTTCCCCGGCGGGGTGGTGGACGCCGCAGACCGGACGGCCGACCTCGGGGGGCGGCTCGGGCCCGGCGTCACGCGGGAGGAGCCCGCCGCGCTGGTGGCCGCGCTCAGGGAGGGCTTCGAGGAGACGGGGATCCTGCCGGCGGACGACCCTCCCCCCCGCCGGGAGCTGGCGCGGGAGCGGGAGCGGCTGCTGGCCGGCGAGACGGACTTCGGCGCCGTGGTCCGGCGCCTGGGGGTGGGGTTCCGGGGGCTGGAGGCCGCCTACTTCGCCCGCTGGGTCACGCCGCCGCGCCTCTCCCGCCGGTACGACGCCCGCTTCTTCCTCGTCCGGCACCGGGGCGGCGAGCCGCGCCTGGTCCACGGGGAGCACACGGAGGCCCGGTGGATCGCCCCGGCGGAGGCGACGCGCCTCTTCGAGGCCGGCGACCTGCCCATGCTCTACCCGACCCGCAGGACGGTGGACGCCCTCTCCGGGCCCGGCACCCTCGACGAGGCGCTGCGGGCCTTCCGCGAGCGCACCGTCGAGGCGGTGCGGCCCCGGCTGCACGTCGAGGACGAGGCGATCAGACCGGTCCTGCCGGGCGACCCGCGCTACGAGGAGGCCGGCCGCCGGCTCCGGGAGGACGGGTCGTGACCCCCGGCCGGCGGGAGCCGGAGGCCGGGATCCGCCTCGTGGTGGCCGACAACCCGTCGCCGATGACGCTGGACGGGACGCGCAACTACCTCGTGGGCGCGGACCGGGCCGTCATCGTCGACCCGGGCCCGGCCGGGGAGGGTCGGCGCGACCGGATGCGCCGGCTGGCGGAGGGGCGGCGGGTCACGGCGGTGGCGCTCACCCACGCCCACCCCGACCACGCCGGCGGGGCGGCGGAGCTGGCCGGGGCCCTGGGCGTCCCGCTGGCGGCGTCGGCGGAGACCCTCCGCCGCCTCGGCGCGGAGGGGAGGGCGGTCTCGGACGGCGACGTGCTGCCGGTGGACCCGCCGGGCCGGGGCGGCGCCGCGGACGACGACGGCGAAGCGGACGCGCCGGCGGGGTCCGGGCAGGGGAGCGTCGGTCTCCGCGTCCTGGAGACGCCCGGCCACAGCGGGGACCACCTCTCCTTCTGGTGGCCCGCCCGGCGGGCGCTCTTCGCCGGCGACCTGGTGCTGGGGAGCGGGTCGGCCATGGTGGGCCACCCCGACGGGCACATGGGCGACTACCTCACGAGCCTCGGGAGGCTGGCCTCCCTCCGGCCGCGGCGCATCTACCCCGGACACGGCGACCCCGTCGACGACCCCGTCGCCCGGCTCCGGGCGTACCGCGACCACCGCCTCGAGCGGGAGGCCCGGGTCCGTCGCGCCGTGGAGGAGGGCGCCCGCTCGGTGGAGGAGGTCCGGCGCCGGGCCTACGACGAGCTCCCGCAGGCCCTGGAGCCCGCGGCCGACGCCTCCGTCCGCGCCCACCTGGTCCATCTCCGGGAGGAGGGCCTCGACCTCCCGGAGATGGCCGGGCTCTGAGGGCCGCGGCGGCCTCCCGTCAGCCCGCGCCGGCTCCCTTCGGCGGGCCCTGCTCCCGCAACCGCTCGAGGAGCCGGACGTTCGCGGCGGGGAAGGCGAGCTCGTCCAGCTCCCGGGGCCGGGCCCAGGCCCAGTCGGTGGCCGCCCGCGGGGTGGGCTCCCCGCTGACGTGGCGGGCGTGGTAGGCGTGGAGCGTGATCCGGAAGTGGCTGTAGGCGTGGTCCACCGTCCCCAGGGGCGCCAGCACCTCCACCTCGATCTCCATCTCCTCCCGCAGCTCCCGGCGCAGCGCGGCCTCGGGCTCCTCCCCGTCCTCGACCTTGCCGCCCGGGAACTCCCACAGCCCCCCGAGGAGGCCGTCCGGGGGGCGGCGGTCCACGAGCACGCGGCCCCGTCCGTCCCAGACCGCCCCGACGGCGATGTCGTGGTGGGGGAGGTCGCGGCTCGGCCGGGAGGGGGGACGCTCGGCGACGGTGCCCCGGGCCCGGGCGAGGCAGCGCTCCTCGACGGGGCAGGTGTCGCAGGACGGCGACCGGGGCGTGCACACCTCGGCGCCCAGGTCCATCAGCGCCTGGTTGACGTCCGCCGGGTCGGCGTCGGGCGCCGCGCGCAGGAGCGACCTCGCCCGGCCCTCGAGCTCGCCGCGGCCGGGGTCCTCGAGGTCGAAGAGCCGGGCGAGCACCCGGCGGACGTTGCCGTCGACGGCGGGCTCCGGCTCGCCGAACGCGATGCTGGCCACGGCCCCCGCGGTGTAGGGCCCCACCCCCGGCAGCTCCCGAAGCCGGTCGGCGTCGGCCGGGATCCGCCCGCCGTACGCCTCCACCACCTCCCGGGCGGCCCGATGGAGGCGCCGGGCCCGGGCGTAGAAGCCCAGGCCCTCCCAGGCCTTCAGCACTTCGTGCTGGTCGGCCTCGGCCAGCGACGCGACGTCGGGGAAGCGCTCCAGGAAGGGCCCGTAGTAGTCGGCGACCGTGGAGAGCCGGGTCTGCTGGGCCATGACCTCGGCCACCCAGACCCGGTAGGGGTCGGACTCGCCCCGCCCCGGCACGTCCCGCTCCCGGGGAGCGTACCACTCCAGCAGGGCGCCGGCGATCGCGGCGGCCCGGTCGTCGGCCCGGCCGTCGTCCTCGACGGAGGGATCCCCGCCGCCGTCCGTCCGGGGCCCCAACGGTCAGGAGGAGCCGGCGCCGTCGGCCGGCCAGGGATACCGGCCCCGGAAGACGAAGCGGGCCGGGCCGGAGAGGCGGATCCGGCGCTCGTCGGGGCCGGGCCCGTCCCCGGGGTCGACGGTCACCTCCAGCTCGGCGCCGCCGCGGGTCGCGAGCCGCAGCTCGGGGCCGTACCCGCCGTCGGCGTGGAGGGCCAGGGCGGCCGACATGGCGCCGGCGCCGCACGCGCTGGTCTCGGCCTCGACCCCGCGCTCGAAGGTCCGGATCGCCACGCGGCCCTCGCCCGCGGGGGCCACCAGGTTCACGTTGGCCCCCTCGGGGCCCATGGCCTCGTGGTGGCGCACCGGCCGACAGAGGTCGTCGACGGGGCCCTCCGGGAGCTCCGGGAGCCGGAGCACGAAGTGGGGCGTGCCCATGCGCACCAGCCACCCCTCCCGGCGCTCCCCGTCGAAGGGGACGGTCCTCCGACCCTCGATCCGGGCCGGGAGCGTGTACTCCAGGGTCACCCGGTCGCCGTCGACCCGTGCCTCCACCCCGCCGGCGTCCGTCGCCAGCGTGAGCCGCCCCTCCCGGTCGAGGCCGGCGTCGGCGGCCCAGCGGGCGGCGCACCGGCTGCCGTTGCCGCAGACGGCGAACTCGCTCCCGTCGGGGTTGAAGAAGCGGACGCGCATCGCCGGCCCGCCGTCGGGGCTCGACACCAGGGCCATGCCGTCGACGCCCACGCCGGTGGCCCGGGGACAGAGGGCCCGGGCGAGGGCCGAGGGGTCGTCCACGCCGGCGGACGCGTCCACCACGACGAAGTCGTTGCCGGCACCGGTGTATTTGGCGAAGGGAATCATCGACATTCGAGGGGGACGGCGGAAGACGGAGCGCCCCGGCCCGGGCGGGCGCCAAGGTAGCCCCGGGCGCCGGGGGCCGGCAACAGGCCCCGGCCGC
>CAYZLN010000095.1:2984-7050 GCA_964479295.1 uncultured Gemmatimonadota bacterium | reverse complement strand
CTGCTGAGGATCAAGAAGCTCCGGAAGTTCCTGGACGACCGCATCCGGGAGTGGCGGAGGGCCCGGGACGGGGCCGAGGACGAGGAGAGCCGTCACCGCGCCGCCGCCCGGGTCGAGGCCTACCAGGACGTCCGGGAGGAGATGGTCGCCGAGCGGCTCCCGGTCGAGGAAGGAGGAAACGAGGGGGACGAGGAGCCGGAGGAGGCGTCGGGCTGAGCCGTCCTCGGTCGCGGATCCGTCAGCTCGCCCGGCGCCGGTCGACGCTCCAGCGGCCGTAGTCGTCCCCTCTGCTGCCGGACGTCTGCAGGACGTCCCCCTCGGAGAGATCGTCGGGGAGGACGTCGATCGGGACCATGTAGATGAACATGTCGCGCCGGAGCTGACTCCAGCCGTCGTCGCCGATCCTGTCGACGACCCACCTCTGCTTCTGCACCGCGCACCTCCCGTGACGTGTACCGGGCGTCCGGGCCGCCGCTCCCCGAGGGGGGCCGTGGCCGATGTCGCGCGCTCCACCGGAGGTTCAAGCGACGTGCCGGGACGGGGCGTGGCCTTCAACCCCGTACGAGACAGTCGGTTGGGTCGACTCCGGAGCGGGCGCGCGACCCGGCGGCGGGCTCCGGGGGGCTTGCATCGCGCAACCGGCCTTGCGCAATACCACTCTCCGGAACGGCCGAAAGGGGACGCCGGAGGCGCGACCGGCCCGCACGGTTCGTGCACCCGGAGGAGGCCGTTGACGCTGTGACGATCGCGGGACCACGATCGTCGGCACAATGGACATACCAACGCGTATACATGGTCGAGGTCGTATTGAGTCGGGCGTAGAGCCCGGGGAGCGCGACGGACGGGTGCCGCCCGTCCGGTGCGCGGTCCGGGCCCGCGGGCTCCGCGGGACGCCTGCCAGGGCGGGGGACCGTCGCGTCGCCTGCTACACTGGCGTGTATACGTCGGAAGTCGAAACGACCCCGTTCGGGACTGAAACCACACGACCACTTCGAAGGGAGGCTGACGGTGGCCATCACGTTCACCGACCGCGAGCTCATGATCATGGACATCCTCTGGGACGAGGGGTCCGCGACGGTCCGGGAGGCGCGGCAGCGCATAGACAAGGAGATGCCCTACACCAGCGTGCTCTCCATCTTCCAGACGCTGGAGGACAAGGGCCACATCTCCCACGAGCGGGAGGGCCGGGCGTACCGGTACTACCCCCTCGTGGAGCGCGAGGAAGCCGGGCAGGAGGCGCTCAGCTACGTCCTCGACCGGCTCTTCAAAGGATCGCCCAAGGCGCTCGTGACCTCCCTCGTCTCCGGGGAGCGGGTCTCCGACGACGAGATCGAGGAGCTCAGCCGGGTCCTGGAGGAGAACGCCGAGGAGAGCGGCTGACACCGCCCTCCCCGACAGCTCCCGACGCCGCACCTCGCCCGGCCGTCGCCGGGCGGCCGCGCCCGGGCGCCGGGCCGCACGCCGGGGGGCGCCCGTGACCCTCTCGTGGGCGATCTACGCCCTCCTCGTGGCCGGGGCGCTGGGCTGGGCGGCCGCGGCCACCGAGAGCGTGCTCCGGCTCTACGACCGCCAGGCGAGGTTCGCCTGGGCCGGGGCCATGGCGGGATCGGTCCTGATCCCGGCGGCGAGCCTGGCGGCCCCCGGCCTGGCCGCCCTCCTCGGGCCGGAGAGCGCCTCCGGGAGCCCCCCGGTCTGGGCCGTGCCGGCCGTCCCCGCGATCATGGGGACGGTCCAGGGGGCCGCCGAGTCCGGGGGGAGCCTCTTCGTGTGGATCGAGAGGGTCTTCTACGCCGGCTGGATCGCCGGGTCCGGGTGGCTGCTGCTGCGCCTCGTGGCGTCGGTCCGCTCGGTGCACCGGCGGAAGGCCGGGTGGCGACGGCTGCCGACGCCCGGAGGGCCCGTCTACCGGGACGAGGAGCTCGGCCCGGCGGCCGTGGGGGTCCTCAGCCCCGAGATCGTGCTCTCCGGGTGGGTGCTGGAGCTGGACGACGACCAGCGCCGGATGGTGCTGCTCCACGAGCGCGAGCACGCCCGGGTCATGGACCCGGGGGTGATCGCGTGCGGCTGGGCCCTCGTGGTGCTGGCCCCCTGGAACCTCGTGCTGTGGTGGCAGTTCCGTCGGCTCCGGCAGGCCGTCGAGCTGGACTGCGACCTCCGCGTCGTCCGCAGGATCCCCGACCGGAGGGCCTACGGCCGGGTCCTCCTGGAGGCGGCCCGCAACACCCGGGACGGGGCCGTTCCGGTCGTCGCGGGCGGGCAGACGTTCGTCGGGGACCGGATCCGCAGCCTGGTCGACGGGACGCCCCCCTTCCGCCCGGTCCGGGCCGTGTCGGCGCTCACCGCGATCGTCTGCGCGGCGGTCCTGGCCGCCACGCTGCCCTCGCCCCGGGCCGCGTCGGCGTGGAGCACCCAGGCGGTCATGAGCCGCCTCGTGGAGGAGGCCCGGGAGGTCTCCCGGGAGGCCGTCTCGGTCACGAACCGGGCCGAGGTGGTCCGGGCCATCGAGGAGCTGCACCCGGACGACCTCCGCGAGCAGGGGATCGGCGGCACGATCAACGTCCTGATCCACATCCGGCCCGACGGCACGGTGGGCGAGGCGATCGTGCAGCGGTCCACCGGCTACCGCTCCCTCGACCGGGCGGCCCGCGAGGCGGCCCGGCGGATCGAGTTCGAGCCCCTCGACGGCGCGGCGGGGGGCTCGGGCGCCTGGATCGTCCAGCCTCTCCGCTTCCCCACCGAGTGACCCCCCGCCGCCGGGGCCTCCCGGCGGCCTGACCGCTCCGCGGCCCTCCCCTCCCGTGCGTCCTCACGGACCTCCCTTGACGACAGTACGGACCCACCATACGCTGATGACTGTATGACGATAGACATATAGACGCGACGGTACGCGGGTTCCCCGCGTGCGTCGTCCGCGGTCGATTCGAGAGGAGGGAGCATGTCGGTCGCGCCCCCGGAATCGCCTTCCGCTACGACCAACGCCGTCCACCGTGTCCCCGAGGCCGCCCCGGCCGTGGGGGTGCTCACGATCCTCCCGCTGGCCTTCCTGGCGATCTTCGTGGCGCTCTCGGAGGTCGACGGGGGCGGAGGGCCGACGGCCGCCCCGGCCGCCCCGACCCCGGCGTTCGAGGAGGTCTTCCAGCCGACGGGACGCGTGACGCTCGAGGAGACGGCGTCGGAGGTCGTCTCGAGCGTCCGGACGGTCGCGGTCCGGGAGGACGGCGTCCTGGCGGCCGCCGACCCCCGGCAGGACCGTGTCTGGGTCTACGACGCCGACGGCGACCTCCTGGCCGGCGTGGGCGGCTCCGGCTCGGGGCCCGGGGAGCTCGACTTCCCGGGGGACCTCGCGTTCGACGCCCGGGGCCGGCTCTACGTGGCGGAGTCGGGCCAGCCGCGGGTCAGCCGGTTCGGGCGCGACTTCGCCTTCGACACCCTCTTCCGGGTCGAGAACGCGTACTTCCCCACCGAGATCGGGGCCACGGGCGACCGGCTGGTCGTCTACGCGAACCGTCCGGGCGCCGGGGCGGAGTCCCTCCGGATCTACACGCCCGCCGGGGAGCCGCTCGAGACCTTCCATCCCGAGCGCGAGGAGTACGACGAAGTCCCCTACTGGGGCTCCGCCTCCCGGCGGCTGATGGCCGTCTCGTCGTCGAGGGTCGTGGCGGGGGGGAGCCTGCTCTACCCGTTCCCCGTCTACGGCGCCGACGGGACCCTCCGGGACAGCATCGGGACGCCGCCCGCGAGCTGGGAGCCGGCGCCGCGGCCCGAGCGGGGCGCGTTCACCGGCCCCGACCAGATGAAGCAGTTCGAGACGTGGCGGCGGACGTTCACGATGGTGGACAACCTGGCGATCTACCGGGACTCCCTCCTGGTGGTGACCCACAAGGAGCTCGACCCGGACGTGCTCGCCTACGAGGAGGCCACCTACAGGGCCGACGTCTACCGTCTCGGGACGGGCCGCAAGCTCCTCGAGGACGTCGTCCTGCCGGGCCGGCTGCTCCGCGGGGGCGAGCACCTCCATCTCCTGCTCTCGACGCCGCCCGATCCGTGGACGGTGGGCCGGTTCGAG
>CAYZLN010000095.1:0-2884 GCA_964479295.1 uncultured Gemmatimonadota bacterium | reverse complement strand
CCGCGGGAGTGCGCGAACTGCCTCGCCGACCTCTCGGGCTGGAAGAACCTGGCCCGCGGGTCGATGTCGGTGACGACGGTGCTGGTCGGCGTGGGGCCCGACGAGGCCGCCCGGATCCGGGCCGACGTCGACCTCCCCGGGCGGGTGGCCCTCGACCCGGACGGCGAGCGGGCGGCCACGCTCGGGATGTCCGAGAACCTGCCGGCGCTCTTCCTCGTCCTGGACGAGGAGGGCACCGTGCTCATGACCGAGGGACGACGCTCGGCCACCTCGTGCGACTGGAGCTTCAGCGGACAGGTGGCCGCGCTGACGGGACGTCCCCGTGGCGCCGTCGTGCGCCGGGGGGACGCCGGGCCGTGACGCGGCCCGATCCTTCACGCTCGTCTTCCCCACTTCATTCCGAGAGGAGAACACGATGGACACGCTCTCGACCCTCGTCGACGCCGTCGCCGGTCGCCCGGTCCTTCGGGCCGGCCTCGCCGCCGTGGCCGCCGTCGGCCTCGTGGTGATGCCCTTCGACGCCATGGACGCCAACCCGCTCAAGGGCGGCGACGGCGCGCAGCACGTCACCGAGTACAACGAGGAGTGCAGCGCCGGCTGCGACACGGAAAACGAGATCTGCTGCAACGACCCCATCGGGTAGGGGAAAGCGGATCGCCTCTCCGGCGGCGCGGGCCGCCGGAGGGCGTCCGGCCGGGACGGCGCGGCGGCCCGGGGTTGCCGGGGCCGGTCGAGCCGGCTTATATGAACGGGGCGCCGACGGCGCCGGGCGGACGAGCGGGGCCTCCGGGGCCCCGGCGGCCGGCGGCGTCCGCCCCTGTCCGCCGCCTCCGCCGCACCCCGATCCCGGGAGGGACCGATGGGCCCGTTCGCCGCCGCTCCGCCGTCCTCCGTCCCGGCCGGACCCCGGTCCGGGGCCCTCCGGGGCGCGGCCCGCCTTCTGGCCGCCGGCCTCCTGGCGGCCGGTCTCCTCCTCCCGGGGGCCGTCGAGGCCCAGGGCGAGCCCAACCGGCCGGTGCTCCACGGCCGGCACTGGGTGGCCATCACGGGCAAGCCGCTGGGGGCCGAGGCGGGCGCCGAGATCTTCCGCCGGGGCGGCAACGCGGTGGACGCCGCCTGCGCCATGCTCGCCGCCACCTCCACCATGTGGGACGTGCTCGGGTGGGGCGGGGAGACCCAGGCGCTGCTCTATAATCCCGACACCGGCGAGGTGATCGGGATCAACGGCCTGGGCGTGGCCCCGACCGGGGCGACGCCGGAGTTCTTCCGCGACCGGGGCATGGACTACCCGCCCTCCTACGGCCCGCTCGCCGCCGTCACCCCCGGCACGCCCGGCGCGCTGATGACCATGCTGGCCGAGTACGGCACCCTGAGCCTGCGGGAGGTGCTGGCCCCGGCGATCCAGATGGCCGAGGGCTATCCCATCGAGGAGGGGGCGGTCGACCGGATCGAGGCCTACGCCGACACGATCCGGCAGTGGGAGCACTCCACCGACGTCTTCCTGCCCGAGGAGGGCCCCGACGGCGAGCCCGCGCCGCCGGAGGTGGGCCAGATCTTCCGCCAGCCGGACCTGAGGCGGACCCTCGGGAAGCTGGTGGAGGCCGAGCGCCGGGCGCTGGAGGAGGGGGCCGGCCGCGCCGAGGCCATCTACGCCGCCTACGAGCGCTTCTACGAGGGCGACATCGCCGCCGAGATCGCCCGCGCCACCCGCGAGGCCGGCGGGCTCGTCACCCGCGAGGACCTGGCGGACTGGGAGGTGAAGATCGAGGAGCCCGTCCGCACGGACTACCGGGGCTACGACGTCTTCAAGCTCACCTCCTGGGTCCAGGGGCCGGTGATGCTCCAGATGCTCAACATGCTGGAGCGCTTCGACCTGGCGTCCATGGGCTACAACAGCTCGCGCTACGTCCACACGCTCTACCAGGTGATGAACCGCGCCTACGCCGACCGGGACTTCTACTACGGCGACCCCTACACGGCGCCGGAGGAGCCCGTCGAGGGGCTGCTGTCGGACGCCTACGCCGAGGCGCGGGTGGAGGACCTGGACCCGGAGGCGAACGACCCGTGCGTGGCGCCCGGGAACCCGTACGAGCACCAGCCCGGAGCCAACCCCTTCACGGAGTACCTCGAGCAGTGGCCCCTGACGCCGGAGTGCCGGGGGGAGGGCGAGGGGACGGCGGCCGCGTCAGCGGCGGAGAGCGGCGCCGGGGACGTCGCGGCCCGCCTCGAGCGCTTCACCCGCGGCACCACCTCGATCCAGGCGGCGGACACCACCGGCTGGGTGGTGTCGATCACCCCGTCGGGCGGCTGGATCCCGGCCTTCATCGCCGGCGAGACCGGGGTCGGCCTCAGCCAGCGGATGCAGAGCTTCGTGACCGACAGCGTGGAGAACCCCTACAACGTCGTCGCGCCGGGCAAGCGTCCCCGGGCCACCCTGACGCCGAGCCTGGTGCTCGAGGACGGGGAGCCGTTCCTGTCCTTCGCCATCCAGGGCGGCGACTTCCAGGACCAGAACAGCCTGCAGTTCTTCCTGAACGTCGTGGAGTTCGGGATGGAGGTGAACGAGGCCGCGGAGGCGGCGAACTTCAACACGTACCAGCTCCACAACTCGTTCGGGGAGCACGACATCCATCCGGGCCGGCTGCGGCTCAACGCCGAGGTCCCCGCCTGGGTCCGGCGCGACCTCGGGACGATGGGCTACGACCTGGAGTTCGACGAGCGGACGTCGGGGCCGTTCACCGCCGTCTGGTTCGACCGCGAGCACGGGACCTTCTGGGGGGCGGCCAGCGACTACGGCGACGATTACGGGATCGCCTGGTGAGGGAGGGCCCGGCGCGGCGACGGGTCCGGGTCAGCCTCCGGCCGGGGCGAGCTGGACCAGGAC
>CAYZLN010000094.1:5082-7070 GCA_964479295.1 uncultured Gemmatimonadota bacterium | reverse complement strand
GGAGGCCATGACCCTCGCCGGCTGCCGGACGGTGGAGGAGATCGGGCCCGACCTGGTGGTCCGGTAGCGGCCCGACCCCGGGCGAACGAAGCCGCCCGCGCGCCGCCGCCCGGGCTACCGCCCCGCCACCCGGTGTCGTATACTTGTCGCGAGTATCCGTGAACGGAGTTCTCCGGCCCCGCCCCCGCGACGGGCCGGGCCCTGGCCCTCGAGCGAGCCGAGGGGCGCAGATGGACGATCCCCGTCGGATGGACGACCCCGGGCCGCCCCCGGCGCCGGACTTCGACCGGAAGAGCGTCGTCATGCTCGACCATCTGGTCGACCGCTACGCCCCGCACGTCTGGCCGGTCACCGCCGTGCTCGACCCGGGGACGGATCCGGCGTCGGGGCTCCAGCACGACGGCGCCCCGCCCACCCTCCTGCCGCGCTCCGACTGGACGGCGACGCCGACGGCCGCGATCACCGTCCTCGACGTCCGGACCGGCGGGACGTTCCCCGCACGGGTCTTCCGGATGGAGCGGAGGGAGGATGTCTGACCGCTCCGGGCCTTTCCGGGCGGCGGTCGCGGCCCTCGGGGCCGCGCTGACCGTGGCCGCGTGCTGGAGCGCCCCCGAGCCGGAATTGCTCCGGCGGCACGCCACCCGGGAGGTCGCCGACACCTCCGGGCTGGTCGACGTGACGCTCTTCTCGGTCCCCGCCGGGCGCACCGCCGGCGCCACCCCGCTCGCGGAGCTCTCCGCCTCCGCCCAGGCGGCGATGATCCGGGCCGTCTCGCGGAAGACCGACACCCCGGAGGCCTTCCTGCGGACGCTGGGCCCCTCGCCGGCCGCCTCCGGGGCCGGGGGGGCGATCGACCGGACCCGCTTCCGGCGCCGGGTGGTGATCTCGGCCGAGAACCGTGCAGGCTGGCCCTCCCCCGACGCCGACGGCCGGTGGCGGGCCGGCCCGGGCACGCGGATCGACCGGCTCCGCGTGGCCGTCGGCACGGACGCCGCCCGGGCCCGGTTCCTGAGCTGGGACCGCTTCGCCAGCCGGTACCAGAGCGTCGACCTGGGGGAGATGAGCTTCCGGCGGGAGCGGTCGTCCGGCCTCGGGGTCGACGTCGTGCCCGGCGGGACGGCGCGGGAGCTCGAGGCCGCGGGCCTCGACGCGGCCCGCTCGTCGTCCCTCGACGAGGAGCTCCCGCTCCGGAGCCGCTACGTCTCCACGGGGATCCTGCTCCCGGACTCCATGATCCTGCTCCAGGAGGGGGCGGTGGGGATCGACCTCACCGGGAACGTCGTCGTCCAGGTGGAGGTCGACGTGGCCGACGCCCCGCAGCCGGTCCGGACGCAGGCCTTCGGCGGCCTCTTCGGCGCCGACGGCGCCCCCCGGCCGCCCGACTCCGTCCGGGTCGCCGCGCGCGACCTAGTGTACGCCCCCGACGCCGGCGACGACGTCCGGGGGACGCTCCGCGTCGACGCGGTGGTTCGGGCGATCCGGCCCGGCGCCGGCGACGCGACGTGGGCCGAGGGCGACGACCACGCGGTCCATCTGGTCGAGAGCTCCGTGGGGCCGTCCGTCAGCCTCGTCCCGGCCCGGGAGCTCCGGGCCTCGGTGTGGCAGCTCGCGACCCGCGGCTGCGGGGCCTTCCTCCACGTCGAGGGAGGGCTCGTCGGCCGCCCCGAGGTGGTCCAGCTCGCGTCGCCGGACGAGGCCTTCGACCTCCTCCGGTGGCTGAGGGCGACCCGGCCGTCGGAGGTGGCCGGCCGTGGCCTCCGCCTGGGGCCCGGGGGCCCGCTGGAGCCGCCGGACACGGATCGGCTCTCCGTCCGGCTGACGCCGCTGAACTGGAGCGCGGGGAGCGCGCCGCCCTGCCCCTGACGAAAAAACCCCGGAGCCGCGAGGCCCCGGGGCGTCTCTCGTGATCGCCGGCGCGCGGCCGTCGGGCCGCGGCCGGTCGTCGTCGCGTCAGCCGGACGACCTGCCGTACCGCATCGGCCGTCGGC
>CAYZLN010000094.1:2280-4982 GCA_964479295.1 uncultured Gemmatimonadota bacterium | reverse complement strand
GGCCGGTCGTCGTCGCGTCAGCCGGACGACCTGCCGTACCGCATCGGCCGTCGGCGTCGGATCCAGCGTCGGTAGATCATCGTCGTCTCCTCCATCTATTCGGTTCGCGTCTCCAGGTGTGTACCGGAAGCCCCGCCACCGTGGCGGCGACTCCTCCTGCTCACCCCTCCCTACGGACGACCGTCGCGTCCGGTTTCACCGGCGCCCGGACCGCCCCGCGGACGTCGGCCCCGGCCCGCGGCGGCCGCGGTCTCTCCGCCCCCTCCGACCCTCGCGGCGTCGAGGTGTACAAGGGAGACGGCCGCCCGTCGAGCGTCCCGACGCGGGAGCGTGCGACGGGCGGGACGCCCGTGGATCCGATTCCAGGCAGGGAGGCGCCGTGACCCCCCCGAGCTCCGGCCCGACGCCGCGCCGCCGGCGTACCGCCCGTCTCCGCGAAACGCCCGGTCGCGGCCCTGCGCCGCCACGGTCCGCGGCCCCCGTCCTGGCCCTCGCCGCCGCCGTCGCGCTGGCAGCGCCGGCCGGCGCCCAGCAGGGCGAGGCCCCGCGGTCCGACGAGCGGGAGCGAATGGTCCGGGAGGGCGTCGAGTCGCCGCCGGCCGGGCTGACCCCGGTGGAGGACCGCCGGGTCCTGGAGGCGATGCGGGCGGTGCCGCGCCACGAGTTCGTGCCCGAGCCCTTCCGGGGGCGGGCGTACGAGAACCGGCCGCTCCCCATCGGACACGACCAGACCATCTCCCAGCCCTACATCGTGGCCCGCATGACCGAGCTCCTCGAGCTGGAGCCGGGCGAGAAGGTGCTGGAGATCGGCACGGGGTCGGGCTACCAGGCGGCGGTCCTGGCGGAGATCACCGACTCGGTCTTCTCCATCGAGATCGTCGGCGAGCTGGCCCGGACGGCCCGGGAGCGCCTGCGCCGGCTCGGGTACGACGCGGTCCGGGTCCGCCACGGCGACGGCTGGGCCGGGTGGCCCGAGCACGCCCCCTTCGACGCCGTCGTGGTCACCGCCGCCCCGGAGGACGTCCCGCCGCCGCTGGTGGAGCAGCTCGCGCCCGGCGGACGGATGGTGATCCCCGTGGGCTCACAGCTCTACGGCCAGACCCTCACGCTCGTGCGGAAGGACGAGGACGGGACGGTGACGCGGGAGGAGATCAGCGGCGTGCGCTTCGTCCCCTTCCAGCGGGACGAAGGGGGAGACGGGGGAGGCTAGGGCCTCACCGCCACTTGAAGGCCTCGAAGACGGTGCGGCAGCTCCGGCACCAGTACTGGCTCACCGAGACGGCGGAGCCGAAGGCGGCGAACTGCTCGCTCTCCTCCTCGCCGCAGTGGGGGCACCGGATCTCGTCGGGGAGGGCGCCGGTGCGCATCGTCTCGTCGGCGGGATGCCGATCGGTCGATCCGGGCTCCTCGTCCGACGCGTCGTCCGGGGCGCCGTCCGGCGACGGGACGCCCTCCGTCCCCGCATCCCCGTCCGGATCGCCGGTGCCGGACCCTCCGCTCATCGTCCGGCCCCGCCGGGCGCTCAGTCCGCCAGCAGCTCCCGGTTCCGGTCGCCGCGCACGCGCTCGATCGTGCGGGCGTCCGGGCCCGGGGCCGACTCGGGGCGCCGGGACGACGCGTCCCATCCGTCCCACCGGGGCTCGACGGTGCTCGACCACCGGCCGTCGCCGCCGGGCTCGGCCAGCTCCAGCCCGACGTCGTCCACCACCGGCGCCACCCGGGCCACCCACCGGAGCCGGAGCTCGTCGGGGCCGGCGTCGACGACGTCGGCCTCCTCGAGGGCGCGGGCGGTGGGGTCGTCCGACTCGCCGAACCATCGCAGGCACGCCTCCCACGCCGGCTCGAACGCCTCCCGCAGCGCGTCCCGCCCCTTCTCGGTGGCCGCCAGCCGGGCCGTCCATCCCTTGCCGTGCTCGAAGTGGAACCGCTCCTCGTCGAGGAGCTTGCTCACCTTGTACTGGATGGGCTCGAAGGCGCTGTCCTTCAGCGCCTCGAACTGGACGGTGAGGGCCGAGTCGAGGAGCAGGTTGAGGGCCAGGAGCCCCGGCCAGCCGTCGGGCGCCCGGTCGAGGAGCTCGCAGCTCCTGTACTCCCCGGGCTCCCGGCCGTGCTCGAGCTGCTCGGCGTCCCGCCCGAAGTCCCGGAGCATCGCGTAGAGGATCCGGCCGTGGCCCCACTCGTCCTGGGCCATGGCCGAGCAGGAGATGCCGGCCTCCAGGGCCGGGGCCCCCAGGATCCAGTCGGCGTAGCGCATGCCCAGCATCCGCTTGTTGTCGGCCAGCACCAGCAGCAGGTCCGCCAGGGGGGCCCGGGCCCCGTCCGGGAGCTCGTCGGCCGACCCGAAGGTCGTCGCGCTCATGTCGAGGCCGGCGTCCCGTAGCCGGGGGCCTCCTCGTAGTCCGCCTCCGAGCCCTCGCCCTCGGGCGGCGGCCCGCCCAGCGTGAAGGGGCGCTCCCGGCGGTTGACCCCGAGGAACTCGTCGCGGGGCGCCACGGCCATCTCGAACCACGACTGCTCGTCGTAGGTCTGCCATGCGTAGACCCGCGCCAGCTCCGGGCCCGGGGCCTGCACCGTGCCCACGTGCTCGAAGCGGTCCGCCCGGTCCTTCCGGGCGAAGACCTCGAAGATGCGGTCGTCGATCTCCAGGGGGTTGGCTCGGTCGATCATCCGTGCGCTCCCGGCTCGTTCTCGTCGGAAGGGGA
>CAYZLN010000094.1:0-2180 GCA_964479295.1 uncultured Gemmatimonadota bacterium | reverse complement strand
GGGTTGGCTCGGTCGATCATCCGTGCGCTCCCGGCTCGTTCTCGTCGGAAGGGGACGGGCCGCCCGGCGGCCTCGTCACGTCGCCACGCCGGCCCGGGCGAGGATCTCCCGCCCCCGGTCGGTGATCCGGGCGGTGGTCCAGGGCGGATCCCAGGTGACCTCGACCTCCACCTCGCGGACGTCCGGCTCCTCCTCCAGCCGCTCGCGGACGTCCCACTCGATGAAGTCCATGCAGGGACAGGCCGTGGCGGTGAAGGTGAGGCGGACGGTGACCCGCCCGGCGTCCTCGTCGGCCTCGACGCCGTAGACCAGGCCCAGATCCACCAGCGAGATCGGGAACTCGGGGTCGGCCACCTCGTAGAGGGCCCGTCGGCAGCGCTCGGCGAGCCCGTCCGGGGGGTGGTCGAAGTCCGGCGGGGAAGGGAGGTCGTCGCGGTGGCCCTGCGTGGCCCGGAGCACGGCGCCGAAGTTCATGCCCTCCTCTCGGGCGCCCCGCGGCACAGGGGACCCGTCCGCGGCCCCGCCCGCCGGGACGACGGGCAGCCCGGCGGAGCCCTCCGCAGGCCGCTCCGTCACCGTCCGAGCCCGGGGCGGTAGATCTCGAACGTCTCCACCGGTTCGTCGCCGCCCATCCCCGCGAAGTGGGGATTCACGACGTAGACGGCCCCGTCCCGGACCGCCGCCGTCGTGGCGCCGGGGGCCGGCGCCCGGTCCACGATACGGGCGGACGACCAGCCGTCGTCCGACCGGAGCAGAAGGGCCTCGTTCCGCTGGTCCTCGCCGCTGCCCGTGGTGGCCACCGCCACCAGGGCGCCGTCGTCACGGAGGGTGAGCCCGTCGGCGCCGAAGGGCTCGGACAGCTCCACCTCGGAGAGCTCGCCCGGCGCGTCCAGGGGGACCCGGTAGAGCGTCCGGTCCCCGGCCATGGCCACCAGGAGGTAGCCGTCCGGGTGGTGGTCGATGCCGTTGAGGCCGAACCCCTCGGTGCCGAGGCGCTCGTCCTCGACGAAGACCGACGCCTCGCCCTCCGGCGAGACGCGGTAGATCACCGGCGAGAAGCTGTCGGTGACGTAGGCCGACCCGTCGGGGCCCACCGTGACGTCGTTGGCGAAGTGCCGCCCGTCGTGGAGCCCGCCCAGGTCGACGTGGTGGATCCGCTCGCCGGTCTCCAGGTCGTAGATCCCCAGCCGGGCGTGGCCCTCCCCGGCGCCCTGGATCGACGACGGGTCGGCGTCGGCCACCATGAGCCGCCCGCGCTCGCGGTCGATGTGGACCCCGATGGACGCCGTGACGTCGTCGTCCCGGACGACGGCCTCGAGGGCGCCGTCGTCCTCGACCGCCGTCACGGTGCCGCGGGTGACGGAGCTCACGAGGAAGCGCGACCGCTCGGCGTCCCACTCCACCCCCTCCGGGTGGAGGCCCGGCTCCTCGACGAGGACCGTGTCGGGGAGCTGCTGCGCGGCGAGCGGGGCGGCCGCCAGGGCCGCCAGCAGGGCGGCGCCGACGGCTGTACGAACGGCGGGAGCTCCCCGTCCGGCGGTCGTGTCCACGGCGCTCATCTTCGGCCTCCCTGCGCGACGGTGGTCGTCGAGGACGCGGCTGCCGGCCGCCTCACGCGGCCAGCATGTTCTCGACGTCGAAGCGGCTCGTCCGGATGGACTCCACGTACTCCCGGTTCATCGGCCCCCGCGCCTTCCAGCGGTCGAAGACCTCGTCCCAGGTGATCGGCTGGTCGAAGAGCCATCGCTTCTCCTCCGGGTCGTACTGGCAGGGGAAGTCGTACTCCAGCTCCACCTGCTCCGTCTCCGGGTCGACGTGGGCCGGCACGTCGTAGCCCAGCTCCTCGCAGAGCGGGACCACTGCCTGCAGCCACGTCTGGCGGAGCTGGTCGTTGGTCATCCCCTTCAGCTTGTAGTCGAGCTGGTCGGAGTGGCGCTTCTTGTCGTCGGGCATCCCGAACCACTCGACCCCCATGGGGAACATCCAGTCCAGGGCGTCCTGGACCTTCTGCTTGGCCTCGCCCCCCTGCTCGGCGAAGCGGCGGATCCAGACCTCGCCGTGGCGGAGGTGGAAGTTCTCCTCCATGTCCACCTTCACCAGGGCGCGCTTCAGGGGGCCGTAGCTGGTGTTGCGGTGGACGTCGCCCAGCAGGGTGATCCCGGCCCGGTCGTAGAGGGCGT
>CAYZLN010000093.1:4806-7079 GCA_964479295.1 uncultured Gemmatimonadota bacterium | reverse complement strand
TCTACGTGCCCGTGGACGCGGGGGACCGGTAGCTCGTAGATTCGACGCCATGTCGTGCGCACGACACGGGCTCGCGGTCGCGGCCGCCCTCGCCGGGGGGCTCCTCGCGCTCGTCCCCTCCGGGGCGGCCGCCACGCCCGCTGCCGCCCCCGGGGACGACCCGGCGACGGCGGACACCCTGCCGGGATCGGTCTCCGGCCGCGTCCTCGGCCCGGCCCGTGGCGGGGCCGTGACGACGGCGCTGGTCCGGATCGAGCGCGAGGGCGGCCGCGAGGCACAGAGGACGCTCACCGGCCGCGACGGCCGCTACCGGTTCGACTCGGTGCCGCCGGGACGGTGGCGGCTCACCGTCACGACCCTCGGCCACGAGCCCTTCGAGGCGGGCGTGCGGGTGCCCCCCGGCGGCGAGGTGGTCCTGGACGCGGTCCTCCGGCCCGCCCCGATCGCGCTGTCCGCGCTGATCGCGCGGGGGGAGCGCCTCCTCCTCGTCCCGGACGCGCCCGGCGAGCGGGAGGACACGCTCAGCGCCGGGCCCGGCGACCCCCGGCTCCGCGCCCTGGGCGCCGGGCCCGGCGCCGCGAGCCTGGCCCGGGCCTTCGACGGGCTCCGCCCCCGTCCCCCCTCGGAGCCCGGGAGCGTGCTCTTCGTGAGGGGCGGCGCGTCGGACCTCAAGCAGGTCTTCCTGGACGGCGCCCCGGTGTACGCGCCCTACCACCTCGGAGGGTTGATGGACGCCGTGGCCCCGGGCGTCATCCGGTCCGGACGGCTGTACACCGGCGGGGCCCCCCTGGCGTACGACGGAGGGCTCTCCTACGTCCTCGATCTCCGGACGCGCCGCGGCGACGAGGACGTCGCCACCGCGGGGCATCTGGACCTGCTGGGCGCCGGGTTCCGGACCGGCGGCTCGGCGGGGGAGGTCTCCTACCTCGTCAGCGGCCGCCGCACGCACGGCGCCGCCTCGGACCGGCTTCTCGACGGGCGGATGCCCTACGGCTACCGGGAAGCCCTCGCGCGGGTGGACCTGCCCGCCCCGGGCGGGGATCGGCTGGCCGTCACCGGCTTCGTCAACCGGGAGTCGGTCCTCCTCGACGACGAAGGGACGGGACGCCGGGCCTCCTGGGGCAACCGGGCGGCCGTCGTCCGGTACGGCGCCGACCTCGGGGGGAGCCGGGCGCTGCTGACGGCCGCAGCCAGCCGGTTCGACACCCGGCTGCCGGTGCCGGACGGGGCCGTCGCCGACCGCGCGCGGACCGACCGGATCCGGGTCGCCCTCGACCTCGCGACGGAGGTCGAAGGGGTGGAGCTCACCTACGGCACGGCCCTGAACCGGCACCGCACCGATCTCGCCGCCCCCCATCCGGCCGATTCCTCGGTCGATCTCCGGTGGCAGGGGCGGGCGCTGACGCTGGCGGGCTACGGGGCCGCCACCTTCCGGCCCGGCGAGGACGTCGACCTGCGCGCCGGCCTCCGGGCCACCCTCGGGGGCGGGGGCGACGCCCCGGGGCTCTCCCCCCGCCTCGCCCTGACGTGGCGGCCCGCCGACGGCACCCGCCTGCGCCTCTCCACCGGCCGATACCACCAGGTGCTCGAGGCCCCGCAGTCGGCGCTCTCCTCCGACCTGGACGCGTGGACCGACTACATGACGCGCCCCCGGTCCGGGGAGACGATTCCTCGCGGCCCCGGGATGTTCTCCGACCTCCGCTCGGCCTCGGCCTCCCACGCGACGGTGCGCCTGGACCACGCCCCCCGACCGGGCCTCGACCTCGGGCTCGAGGGGCACTTCAAGACCTTCGACGGGATCGACGACGGCCACGACCTCCACGCCTCCGGCGCCGACGTCTGGGCCACCTACGGGGACGACGGATGGAAGGCGTGGGCCGGATACTCCCTCGCCTGGACCTGGTCGGACCGCCCTCCCGAGGCGGGCGTCCGGCAGTTCTCCGGGCGCCAGCTCCTGAGCGCCGGCGGCCGGGCGCCCCTGCCGTCGGAGTTCCGGCTGTCCGCCCGCGTCAGGGCCAGCTCCGGCATGCCCTTCACGGCGATCCCCGTCCGGGAGAGCGGCCCCGGGACGGGGACGCTGGGCGTCGCCGACGAGGAAGGCCGACGCCCCGGCGGCCCGGCCCTCGCGGGCTCCCCCCCGGACTCGTACCTGCGCCTGGACCTCACCCTCTCCCGCGAGATCTCGGGCGAGCTGTTCGGGTCCGACGCGGTCATTCGTCCGTACCTGCGTCTGCTCAACGCCCTGGACCGACGCGACGCCCTCTTCTTCCAGG
>CAYZLN010000093.1:2926-4706 GCA_964479295.1 uncultured Gemmatimonadota bacterium | reverse complement strand
CCGTACCTGCGTCTGCTCAACGCCCTGGACCGACGCGACGCCCTCTTCTTCCAGGTCGACCCCGCCGGCTCGGAACGGCCGGAGGCCCTGGACAGCTTCCCCGTCCTGCCCGTCTTCGGGCTGGAGCTGGAGGTGCCCTGACGGTCGGGAACCCCGGGGACGACGCCGGGTAGCAGCGGTCGCTTCTTCCCTGATTTCCTCGATCGCCGGCGCCCACGACGGAGAGACCGCCCATGCCCCGACCGACCCTCGTCCCGATCAGCCGGCCCGTCGTCCTCCCGGCGGCCGCGGCCCTGCTGGCCGCCGCGACGCTGCCCGCGGCCGGCGCCGTCCCCGACTCGGTTCCGCTCTACGAGGGCCTCGGCGAGCACCATCGGTCGATCGCCACGCGCTCGGAGACGGCGCAGGCCTACTTCGACCAGGGCCTCCGCCTCCAGTACGCCTTCAACCACGAGGAGGCGATCCGCTCCTACCGGGAGGCGCTCCGCCACGACCCCGACTGCTCGATGTGCTGGTGGGGCATCGCCCTGGCGTCGGGGCCGAACATCAACGCCCCGATGACCCCCGAGGCGGGGGAGCGCGCCCGGGACGCGATCGCGGAGGCCCGGGCGCTGTCGCGCGACGGCCCCGGGGCCGAGCGCGCCTGGATCGGGGCCCTCGCCGCCCGGTACGCCGACGACCCCGCGGCTCCGCGCCCGCCCCTGGACTCGGCCTACGCCCGGGCCATGGAGGCGCTGGCCGACGAGCATCCCGAGGACCCCGACGCCCTCACCCTCTTCGCGGCGTCGCTGATGAACCTCAGCCCGTGGAACTACTGGACCGGCGACTTCGGCGACCGGCGGCAGCGGCCGGACACCCCGCGGATCCTCGCGGCCCTGGAGCGGGCCCTGGAGATCGACCCCGACCATCCCGGCGCCTGCCACTACTACATCCACGCCGTCGAGGCCGGCCAGCCGGAGAAGGCCGTCCCCTGCGCGGAGCGGCTGGCCGAGCTGATGCCCGCGGCCGGGCACATCGTCCACATGCCCGGGCACATCTACATCCGGGTCGGCCGCTACGCCGACGCCGTCCGGACCAACGAGCACGCCGTCCACGCCGACGAGACCTACATCGCCGACCGGCGCCCCGGCGGCCTCTACCCCGCGGCCTACTACCCGCACAACTACCACTTCATGGCCTTCGCGGCGACGATGGCCGGCATGGGGGAGAAGGCCGTGTGGGCCGCGCGCCGGGTGGCCCCGAAGGTCCCCGTGGAGGTGGCCCGCGAGGTCCCCTGGATCCAGAACATCGTGGTCCTCCCCCAGCTCACGGGCGTCACCTTCGGGCGGTGGGAGGAGGTCCTGGAGGCCCCGATGCCGCCCGACGACCTCGACAACGCCACGGCGCTGGCGCACTACGCCCGGGGCGTCGCCTTCGCCGCCGCCGGCCGGCCCGACGAGGCCGCCGCCGAGGCGGAGGCGCTGGGGCGCGTGGCCGGGCGCACGGGGGCCGGCGAGGCCGAGCCCTCCGACCCGACGATCGTGATCGCCATCGCGGAGCACGCGCTGGCGGGCGAGGTCGCTCTCCGGGAGGGCCGCCCCGAGGAGGCGGTCGAGCACTTCGAGGCGGCGGCGGAGCTGGAGGACGGCATGCTCTACGAGGAGCCGCCCCTCTGGCACCACCCGGTCCGACACGCCCTCGGCCGGGCCCTGCTGGAGGCCGGCCGGCCCGACGAGGCCGAGCGCCGGTACCGGGAGGACCTGGCGAAGTACCCGGCCAACGGCTGGTCCCTCCACGGCCT
>CAYZLN010000093.1:0-2826 GCA_964479295.1 uncultured Gemmatimonadota bacterium | reverse complement strand
GCGTCCAGCGCCTCGCGGATCCGGGCCCGGCTCTCCTCGAGGTGGGCCGCCGTGTAGGCGTCCACGTCGCCGCCGGGCCTCCGTCCGTCGCCGGCCTCCAGCCGCCGGTCGATGCGGTCGGCCACCTCCCGCAGCTCCATGCGGGCCACCGAGCGGGCGTCCGACGGAGTGCGCTCGGGGGCGTCCACGACCAGCTCCGTCGTCGCCTCGACCCACGCGCGCTGGAGGTCCCGACGGCGGGCCGGGATGTCGCCGCCCGCGTCGAGCTCGCTCCAGACGGCGCCGGTCAGGCGATCCATCAGCTCCGGGATCCCCACGACCCGCTCCTGGCCCCACCGGGCCTCGGCGTCGCGGATCCGGGCCAGGCGCCACGGGTGCAGCAGCTCGCCCAGCAGCGTCGCCTGCAGGTCGGCCACCTGCTCGCGCCACGGGTAGTCGAGACGGCCGTCGAACGACGTGGTGGTCCCCCAGTGGGTCCACCGGCTCGGGGCGAGGCGCTCCAGGACGTCCCGGGGCACGTCCAGCGCGCCGGCCGCCAGCACCCGGTCCTCCAGCAGGTCGAGGGCCTCCCGCTGGTCCTCGACCGACACCGGCTCGTACGGCAGCCGCCCGTCCGGGTCGCCCACGTGGTCGCGGTTCAGGTGGGTGCCGCCCAGGTACTTGACGGCCGGCGCCAGCGCCTGGACGTACTGGTTCATGAGGCTCTGGAAGGCGACGGTGAGGTCGTGGTACCGGTCGCCGTCCTCCAGGGCGTATCCGGGCAGGTCCCGCCACAGGTCACGGACGATGCCGGTCCGCTGGCGGCCCCAGGCCAGCGGGTCGTCGCCCAGGTCCCAGATGTTGACGCTCGGGTCCATGGCGCCGGGCCCGCCGGCCTCGTTCCCGAAGAGGTGGCCCTTCTCGGCCGCCTGCCGCGCCAGCTCGCGGGCCCGCTCCGGGTCGGGCGTGTAGCCGACGGAGATCGCCCACCGGTCGTAGCTGCCGGGGCCGGGGCTCCACCAGTGGCCCGTCTCCCCGTCCTCCGACGCCAGGTTGACCGACGGGTACTCCATCACCGAGCTGGTCACGCCGTTCCGGGCGGTCCAGTCCTCGTCGTGGAGCCGGTCGAACGGGGTCGAGGCCGAGGACCGGAAGTTGTGCTGGAGGCCCAGGGTGTGCCCCACCTCGTGCATCGTGACCCAGGTGACGAACTGGTCGACGAACTCCGGCGGCACCGGCTCGTCGGGCGCGATGCGGCCCCGGGCCAGCAGCGCCGCCCGGACCAGGGCGCCCTGCTCGGCCATCGCCCCGGCGAAGCCCGGAAGCTCGACCCCCTGGGCCCCGGCGGCCGGTCCGTCGCCGTCCCCCTGCCAGGCCCGGGCGTACGGCCCGGTGCCGAGGGAACGCTGCAGCGCGTCGGCGGCCGTCACCGGCTCGACGAAGTCCCGCCACTGCTGCTTCGTCCCCAGGAACATGGACGCCTCGAAGAGGATGTCCGCGTCCAGGATCTCCCCCGTGCGCGGGTCCACGACGCTCGGGCCGATGGCGCCGTAGCTGGGCTGGTCCGAGACGTTCCATCGGAGCGTCGGGTACCGGATGTCGTCCGGATCGGCCCCCTCGGGGAGGTCCTCCGCCCGGATCGCGTCCACCCAGCCGGCGGCCTCGAAGGCCTCGTTCCAGGCCTCGACCCCGGCCTTCATCGGCTCGCGGTACTCCTCCGGGACGTTGGGGTCGATGTAGTAGGTGATCGGCTCCTCGGGCCGCCAGCGGTCGCCGACCCGCTCGCCCTTCTCCAGCCGCCACCGCCGGGTCTGCCGGACGAAGAACGTGGAGTCGGTCTGCGAGAAGTCCTTCCGCGCGTTCCAGAAGAAGCCCACCCGGTCGTCGCCCGGACGCGGCTCCATCGGGTCCTCCGGGAGGCGCGCCAGCGTGTAGTGGAGCGTGAGCGGAAGGTGCCGGCCGTCGGGCACGGAGGGCCACGACACCGCCTCGCCCGGCGCGAAGGTCAGCTTCGCCTCGACGTTCACGTTGTCGGGGAACGCCTCGACCGACTCCAGGTGGCTCAGGCCCTTCTCCAGCCGGGCCGAGCCCGGCCGGCCGTCCTGCCCCACGGCCTGCTCGACGGTCTGGGAGATCCCGGACAGGTCGGAGACGAACCAGCCGCTCACCTCCGCCACCCAGGCGGAGTCGTCCCGCACCGACCGGATCTCGGCGCTCTGCAGGACCGAGGAGGAGAAGGTGAGGTCGACCGCCTCGGCCGCCCGCTCGTCGCCCTCCGCGGTGAAGCGGTGGGGCCGCTGGACCAGGTAGAGCTTCCCGCCGCGCCTCTCCACCGCCACCACGGCCGGGTCGTCGAAGGAGAGCATCAGGCCGCCGAAGAGGTAGTTCGCCCCCACGCCCCGGGCGATCTTGTACTCCATCAGGAAGTCCTCGCCGAGCCGCTCGGGGGGCACGGCCAGGAAGACCTTCCCGTCGTCGACGTAGAGGTCGAGGAACCCCTCGTGGGCCTCCGCGTCCGCCACGAGCTTCTCGAAGTCCTCGTACTCGTCCTGCTTCTCCTGCTGCGCCTCCTGGCCTTCGGCCTCCTGCGCCTCGACCTGCTCCTCCGCGGGCGGCCCCTCCTCGCCTTCCTGGGCGAGGACCCCGGCCGGCGCGGCCAGCGCCAGCGCGAGGGCGGCGACGAGGACCAGGACGGGGCGGAACGGAGCCGGAGCTGCCGAGGCGGGAGCCTCCGCCGGCTCCCCGGGCGGGGACGGGGCGGACGCGGGCGTCGAGGGCGACGACGGACTCATGACGGGATCCCTTCGTTCGGTGACGTCCGGCCGAGGGCCGGATTCGGACGGCTGC
>CAYZLN010000092.1:0-7080 GCA_964479295.1 uncultured Gemmatimonadota bacterium | reverse complement strand
AGCACCGGCGTCCGGGCGCCCCGGACCACCTTGTCGGCCACGCTCCCGAGCAGGACGCGCCGGAGGCCTCCGCGCCCGTGCGTCGCCAGCGCCGTGGCGTCCGCCCCCGTCTCCGACGCCGCCCGCAGGACGGCCTCGGCCGGACGGGGGTCCCGGACCACGCGGCTCTCGACCTCCAGGTCGAGCTGCTCCCGGAGCTCCCGCGCCGTCGCCTCCAGCCGCTCCTCCGCCTGCTCCTCCATCGCCTCGGTGGCGGAGACGTCCACCCCGCTCGGGACGTCGGCCGGGCCCAGCCCCGAGAGGGTCACCGGCACCACCACCCGGACCAGGGTGAGGACCCCGCCCGGGCGCTCGAGGAGCCGGACGGCCGGCCCGACGGCCCGGCGGGAGAGCCGCGAGCCGTCGAGGGGCACGAGCACGCGGCGGAAGCCGGCGGCCCCGGGCGCCTCCTCCCCCTCCACGTCGTCCCGCGGCCGCACGAGGAGGACCGGCACGGGGCTGCTCCGGACGAGGCCGTCGGCGACGCTGCCCAGCCACAGCCGGCTGAGGGGCCCGCGTCCGTGGGTCGCCATCACGACCAGGTCGGCGGCCTCCCCCGCCCGGCGGGCGAGCGCCTCCACGACCGGCCCCGACAGGACCTCCGCGTCCGCCTCGAGGCCCCGGCCGCGGAGGTCGCCGGCCAGCTCCTCGAGGGCCTCCTCCCGCGAGGCCCGCTGCTCCCGGTCCGCCCGGGCCAGGGCCTCGGGCACCGTGCCGCCGGGGCCCGGCGGGAGCCCCGGGTGCACGGTGACGAGCCGGAGCCGGGCTCCGTCCCGCCGCGCGAGGTGCTCCGCGGCGGGGAGGGCCTCCCGCGCGAAGTCGCTCCCGTCCAGCGGGACCATGACGCTCGTCCAGGTCATCGTCGCTCCTTCCTCGGGCTCCCGTGGTCCCCTGCGAGCACCGCCGTCCCGTCCGCCCGGACCGTGCCGCGGGCGACGGGACGGCCCGGCGCGGGCCGCGGCCGCGCGGCGCCCGGCCGGGCCTACACGTCGCGGACCTCGCCCGGCTCGAGGAAGACCAGTCGCGCCTCGACCTCCGCCTCGTCCAGGCCGTACATCTCCGAGACCGCCCTCCGGTAGGCCTCCACCTGCGGCCGATAGGCCTCGATCCGCTCCTCCAGCGTCTCCCGCCCCCCCGGGTCCACCCGGTCGGTCTTGAAGTCCACGACCTCGGCCGCCACCGCCCGTCCCTCGGCGTCGCGCCCGACGACCAGCCGGTCGATCACGCCGGACACGACCTCGTCGCCCGACCGGTGGGCGAACCGCCGCTCCCGGCCCAGGTCGAGCTCCTCGACGCCGCCGGCCAGGCCCCGGAGCCGTCCCGCCGTCGCGGCCCGGGAGAAGACCTCCGCCACCGGGCCCTGCGCGGCACGCGTCCGGAAGCGCTCCAGTCGGGGGGCGATCTCGTCGCCGCCGGTCTCCGGCGCGACCGCCCGGGCCGCGGCCCTCATCGGCTCCTCGTCGGGGAGGCCGTCCTCGATCCATCCGACCTGCTGACACCACCGGTGGACCACCTCGCCGCGCCGGAGGGGCCCCGGGTCCTCGAGACGGAGCAGCCTTCTCACGTCCACCTCGCCGCCCGACTCGAGGTCGGAGGGGTTCCTCTGGGAGAGCACGCGGCTCCGGGGGGCGTCGCCGTCGACGCGCAGGTCGATCTCCCCGGGGGAGGGGCGCCGGGCGCCCTCCTCCATGCCGTCGACCTCCCGGTGCCACCGGGCGTCGCCGGACTCGAAGAGCACCTCCCCCTCCGGGGCGGCCTCGCCGTGGCGGCCGATCGCCGCGCGGACCAGGCGGGCGAAGGACTTCGCGCCGCTCGACCCGTCGTCCGCGGCCACGAGGAGGTGGAGGGCGTGCCGTGCCCGGGTGACCGCCACGTAGAGCCAGCTCAGCTCGTCCCGGAGGGACGCCCTGCGGTCCTGGGCCAGCGCCCTCTCCATCTCCGGGAAGAGCGGCCGGAACCGGCTCTCGACCGCCGGGAAGACGCGCCGTATCCGCCCGGTGTCGGGGTCCCGCTCCGGGAGGGCGGTCTCGACCCTGCCCGTCCGGACGGAGTCGTCGAGCTCGGGGAGGACGACCACGTCGAACTCCAGGCCCTTGGCCTGGTGGACGGTCATCACGCGCACCGGCGTGGAGAGAGGGTCCTCCACCGTCTCGCCCTCGACGAAGCGGACGAAGTCGCCGGGCCGCAGGGTCGCGCGCCCCTCCCACCGGAAGCCGAGCTCGACGAGCTGTTCGAGGCGCCGGAGCTCGCTGGGGCTCACGGCCGGAGCGAGCGCCTCCGCCCAGCTCGACAGCGTCGGGCCGTAGCCGTCCTGGAGAAGGCGCGTCCGGACCCGGGCGGCGAGGGCCCGCGCCCCCGGGTCGTCCCGGTGGTCGGCGTACCCGACCGTCCGGCCCAGGGGCGACGCCGCGACGTGGTAGCGGGCGATCCGGTCGCCGGGGTGGTCGGCGAGGCGCAGGAGCGCGAGGACGGCCGCCACGGGGGCGGCGTCGTCCACCGAGGTGCCGCCCTCCTCGCTCGCCTCGACGCCCCGCGCCCGCAGCTCGTGGATGAGGCGGGCCACCGTCTTGTTGCGCCGAACGAGGACCCCGATCTCCGCCCCCGGCGCGTCCCGGTGCAGATCCGTCACCCGGTCGGCGGCCCGGGCCACGAGCCGGGGTCGGTCCGTGCCGCGACCCTCGTCCTCCGGTCCGGCCTCGACGGTCACGCGGCCCGGGAGATCCTCCAGCGGCGGGGCCGGGCGGTGCTCCTCGAACGCTTCGCCCCACCGGGCGGCGACGTCGGGGCCGCCCTCGAGCGCCTGCACGATCGGGTTGCCCTCGAGGTCGTCGAAGAGACGGTTCACGAACCCCAGGACCTCCGGGCTCGAGCGCCAGCTCCGGCGCAGGCTCGCCGGATCGAGGTCGTACAGGCGGCCGACGCGGCTCACGATCTCGGGGTCGGCCCCGCGCCAGCCGTAGATGGACTGCTTGGGGTCGGCGACCACCACGATCGAGCGGTCCCGCGCGGCATCGGAGGCCACCCGGTCGACCAGGGGGCGGAGCGCCCGCCATTGCGACGTCGAGGTGTCCTGGAACTCGTCCAGCAGCACGTGCTCCGACCGGCGGTCGAGACGGTGAGCGAGGTCGTCGCGGCCGGCGACGGGCCGCGGGCCGCCCAGAAGGTGCGCCAGGTCCCGGAAGCCGTAGGCGCCCGATCTCCGCTGCTCGGCGCGGAGGGCCCGGTGGTACCGGCGGGCGATCCGGCCCAGCGCCTCCGCCTGGCGCCCGTACTCCCCCGCGAGGTCGGCGGCCGCCAGCTCCCGTGCCTCCCCGAGGAGCTCCGCGAGCCCCTCGGGGAACTCCTTCCGGGAGTAGGTGCGCTCGCCGGCCAGGAACTTCGACGGGGGGCCCTTCCGCCAGAACGCCCCCCAGTCCCGCTCCCGGAGGGCCCCGGCGGCGTCGTCGAGGGCCGAGGACCACGGCTTGTTCGGCGAGCCGCTCTTGTTGAGCGGGGGGTCGATCCGGGCCAGGCGGTCGGCCAGGCGGCGGCAGGCGGACGCGACGTCCTCCGGCGCGCTCCGGTCGCGGAAGGGCGACCACGGGTCCTCGGCGTCGGGGTCCAGCTCCAGGAGGTGGCCGTGGAGGGCGTCCACGTCGTCGACGAGCCGGTCGTGGACCCTCCGGTCGGTCCGGCCGCGGGCCGACATCCGGAGCAGCTCGACGATCTCCGCCGGGTCGCCGTCCTCCAGCACCGTCTGGACCGCCTCCGACCGCAGCCGATCCCGCATCGGCTCGTCGGCGATGGTCCACCCGGGCGGGAGCCCGACCTCGAGGGCGAAGCTCCGGGCCATCCGGACGAAGAGGGCGTCGAGCGTGCCGACGTCGATGCGGTGCAGGCGGCGGACGAGCCGGTGGAGGAGCCGGAGCGCGTCCCCCCTGTCCAGCCCGTCGGCGGAGGCGCCGTCCAGGAGCGCCTGCTCGGCGAGCCGGTCGGCCTCGGCGGGGTCGAGCGCCGCCGACGCCAGCCGGTGCAGCACGCGGTCGAGGATCTCGCCGGCCGCCTTGCGGGTGAAGGTCGAGGCCAGGATCCGTCCCGGCTCCACCTCTTCGGCCAGCAGCCCGACGATCCGGTTCGAGATCTGGTACGTCTTGCCGGTCCCGGCCGACGCGCGGATCAGCTCGCGAGGGAAGGCGACGTCGCTCACCGGTCCGTCCCGTCGTCCGCGCCGTCGTCGCGGGCCCCCGACGGATCCAGATGGCCCTCGCCCAGCAGGGGGCCGAAGGCGCCGCCGCCCCCGGCGTCGCGGTCCTCCCGGTACGCGACCGGTCCCGCCCGGAGGCGCCGCACCACCTCCCGGGCCGCTTCGAGGGCGGAGGCGATCTCGTCCCCCTCCCAGGGCGCGACCGCCCGCTCCGTCCCCTCCCGGGAGAGGTTCACGTAGCCGAGGCCGACGCCGGCCGGGGGGTCGACGACCCCGCCCGGCAGCTTCCCCTCCTCCGCCAGCCCCGGGAGGAGGTGGCGGTAGAGGGGGAGCTGGAGGTCCGTCCACTCGCCTCGCTTCCGGTGGCGGTCGTCGGGGGTCTCCGGCCGGGCCGAGGTCTTGTAGTCGAGCACCTCCCACCGTCCCGTCGCCGGGTGGCGGTCCACCCTGTCGATCCGGCCCCGGATCCCGACCGGCTCGCCGTCGACGTCCAGGGGCAGCCCCTCCTCCGGCGTCCCCACCTCCACGGCGACCGTCTCCCATCCCTCCCGGACCCGCGCCGCGTGCCACTCCGCGAAGTCCGACAGCCGGGCCCGGAGCTGCGCCACCTGGAGGCGGACCGCGGGCAGCGCCCCGTCGTACCGGCGCTCCGCCTCCTCCTCGAGCAGGCCGTGGAGCCGGGATCGGATCGCTTCGGGGTCGCGGGACTCGGCCGCGGGGGACTGGCCGAACCGGTGGAGGACCCCGTGGGCCAGCGCCCCGAACTGCAGCGGGTCGAGCTCCCGGGCCCGGTCGTCGACGGCCTCGAGGCCGAGGCGGTTCTCGAGCACCCACCGGTACGGGTCCCGAAGGAGCCGGCCGAAGTCCGTGACCCGCAGGGTCCGCGGGCCGCCGTCCAGCTCGATCTCCGGCTCCGGCGGGCTCCGGAAGCGGCTCCGCTCCGCCGCCTCGACCCCGAGCCGGGGGAGCGGCGCCGGGGCCGGCCGGTCGTCGTCGAAGAGCCGGTCGGCGCGCTCGGCGAGCTCCCGCCCGGAGGTCGCCAGGAGCAGCCGGCTCGGCCTGAGGGGGTCCCCCTCCGCGTTCCGTCGCCCGACGACGAGGTGGACCTCCTCCTGCGACGCGAGCGTCGCCGAGAGGAGGTAGGCGTCCCGGGCGTAGCGCCGCTCGTCGTCGACCAGGCCGAGCCGGCGGCGGAGCGCGTTCGGGAGGAAGGGGGCCGCGCCGGCGGACCCCGAAACGTGGTCCTCGTCGAGGCCCGTGATCACCAGCACCGGCGCGTCGTCGAGATGCAGCTCGAGCCAGCCGAGCATCTCCACCGCCGAGCGGTCGGGCAGGGACGGGACCTTCGCGTCCCCGACCTCGGAGAGGAGCACCCTGAGGGCGGACGCGCCGCTGCAGCTCTCGTCGACCTCCCCGGGCAGCCTGCGCAGCGTCGCCGCGGCGTCCCGGATCGCCTCCAGCGCCGCGATCGTCCTCCGCTCCGAGGGGACCGTCCGGTCGAGGCCCCGGTCGCCGTACGCCCGCGCCAGCAGATCGAGGGCGTCCTCCATCCACTCGCTCAGCGGCCTCCGGCCGTCGAGCCGGCCGGGCCCCAGCTCCTCCGCCACCGACCGCACGACCTCCGCGAACGGCCGGCCCGAGGCGTCCCCTTCCGGGCGTCCCGGGGGCACCCGCGCCGGGAGGCGCTCGCCGAAGTGCTCGTCGACCGCCTCCAGGGTCCCCGGCACCTCGATCCGGCGGGACACCTCCGGGTGGCGCACGAGCGCCGCGAAGTCGGGGAACCGCGCGCCCTCGAGGTAGTCGGCCACGGCCTCGAGCAGCCGGTACGGGCCGGTGCGCGGCAGTTCCGTGCCGGGGCCGTACCGGTGGGGGATCCCGTACGCCCGGAAGCGCTGCTCCAGGTACGGCACGACCTCCTCGTTCGGCACCCCGACGGTGACCTCGTCCGGGGCGAGCCGGCGGCCCTCCCCGGAGAGGCGCCGGACGACCTCGTCGGCCTGCGACGGAGGCCGGCCCGTCTCCGCGAGGGCCCGCTCCGGGATCTCGATCTCCTCCTCCCGCCACACCTCCGGGCGGACGCAGCCCAGGCCGTCGAAGGCGTCGGCTCGCTCCTCCGGCGCGTGCACGAAGGGCCGGACCGGGGCGTCGACGGCGCGGAGCATCTCCCGGAGAACGCCGGGCATCTCGACCACGCCCAGCAGGACGATCTCGCGGCCGGCCTCCGGCGCGTCGCCGTCCAGCGCCCGGCGGCGGGCCCGGTGCCGGTCCAGGTACCCCAGGTCCCCGAGCCGGCGATGGTACGTCCGCTGGGCCCCGGCGAGCGCCCGCCATCGCTCGCTGTCGTCGAAGCCGTCGCCCTCGCGGCACATCCGGGCGACGTCGGCGAAGTCGAGGCCCTCCCCGGCGGTGCGCCTGTGGAGCTCCCGGACGAGGGAGGCGAGGCCCGTCCACCCGGGCAGGTCGTCCTCCTCCGGGGGATCGGGGAAGACCACGGACCGGCGGTCGGGGTCGAGCGACCGGAGGGCGCCGGCCCAGACGTGCCGGGCCAGCGCCGGGTCGGCCAGCGGCCGGGGCGGATCGTACAGGCGCTCGGGGAGCGTCCCGACCGTGGCCGTGTCGGGCGGGGTGAGGACGAGGCCCCGGGCCTCCGCCTCCTCGATCAGCAGCTCGACGAGCCGCCTCCCCGCCCTGCGCCCGGGGAGCACCACCAGCACGTCGTCGAGGGCGAGCTCGCCTCCGTCGCCGTGGAGGTCCGCCAGCGTCCGCGCCGCACGCGGCAGCGCGGGCTCGCTCCACGGGAGGAAGATGCGGTCCGGCACCGTGGTGAGGCTCCCTTCCAGCTCTCGGGTCGACGGACG
>CAYZLN010000091.1:0-7113 GCA_964479295.1 uncultured Gemmatimonadota bacterium | reverse complement strand
CTCCGGGCCGGCGCCCCGACCGCCGCGGCGGCCGCCGGAGGGGAGGCGCCGCTCGCCCGCCGGCTCCGCGCCCCTCCCTACCCGTCCTCGCCGAAGAAGGCGTTCCGGACGTGCTCGACGTCGGCCTCGCCCCCGGGCCGGATCCGGACCGCGACGGCGTCGAACCGGAACTCCCGACCCACCCCGGGATGGGCGTGGATCCAGCGCTCCGCCGCCCGGCGCAGGTCGCGGCGCTTGCGGGGCCCGATCCCCTCGAGGGGCGCCTGGGGCCCCGGCGTGCGGGTCTTCACCTCGACGAAGGCGACGACGTCGCCCTCCCGGGCCACGAGGTCGAGCTCCCGGCGGCCCGCGCGCCAGTTGCGGTCGAGCACCTCCAGGCCGGCCTCGGCGAGCGCCCGGGCGGCCAGCTCCTCCCCCCGGCGGCCGACGTCGGCGTCCGCCCCGCTCACGGCGGAGGGCGGCGGTCGCGTCCGGCGGCTCGCGGGCGGGTCAGGCCGGGGTCTCCACCGCCGGCTCCACGGGGCGGGAGACGTCCCGCCCGAGGGCCCCCGTGATGCTGCGGACCTCGCCCATGAGGTCCTCGAACTGCTCGGGCGTCAGCGACTGCGCGCCGTCGGAGAGGGCCCGGCTCGGCTCCGGGTGGACCTCCACCATGATCCCGTCGGCCCCGGCGGCGACGGCGGCCCGGGCCATGGCCGGCACCTTCTGGCGGTCGCCGGTCCCGTGGGCCGGGTCCACCATCACCGGGAGGTGGGACAGCTCCTGGACGACGGGCACGACCGTCAGGTCGAGCTGGTAGCGGGAGTGGTCGGTGAAGCCCCGGATCCCCCGCTCGCAGAGGATCACCCGGGACTCGCCCTCCACGAGCAGGTACTCGGCCGACAGCAGCAGCTCCCGGACCGTCGCGGACATGCTCCGCTTCAGGAAGACGGGCTTGCCGGCCTGCCCCGCCGCCCGGAGCAGCGAGTAGTTCTGCATGTTCCGGGCGCCGATCTGGATGATGTCGGCGTACTCGGCCACCAGCTCCACGGCCTCCGGGTCGAGGGCCTCGGTGACCACGGCGAGCCCCGTCTCCTCCCGGGCCCGGGCCAGCAGCTCCAGGCCCTCCTCGCCGAGCCCCTGGAAGGAGTACGGCGAGGTGCGGGGCTTGAAGGCGCCCCCGCGGAGCACGGTGGCGCCGGCGGCCTTCACCCGCCGGGCCGTCTCCAGGATCTGCTCCTCCGACTCCACCGAGCACGGGCCGGCCACGACGGTGACGTCGTCCCCGCCGACCCGGGCGCCGTTGTCCAGCTCGAAGACCGTGTCGGTGGGCTTCCACTCGCGGCTCACCTGCTTGTAGGGGCGGGAGACGTGGATCACCCGCTGGACGCCCGGCATGGTCTTGATGTGCTCGGCCTCGACCCGGCCCTCGTTCCCCACCACCCCGACGGCCGTGCGCTGTCGGCCGGGGATCGGCTCGGCCCGGTACCCCATCTCGCGGATGGCGTCGGAGACCGTGTCGATCTGTTCCTCGGTGGCGCCCTGCTTCATGACCACGAGCATGTGGATCCCCTTCTGCGGTGGCATCCGCGACCGATCCGGGCCGGGAACCCGACACGCGCGGCGGTCCGTGCGCCCCGGCCCACATCTTCGCGGAGGGCTCTCGCCCTCCTCTCAACGTCCCGCGAACCCGCGTCCCCGGAACGCGCACCTCCCGGCGCCCGTTCCGGCGCCGGCCCCGGGCGCACGCGTCGTCGGGGCGCGGGCTTCCGGCCATACCCGCCCGGGCGGGCCGCGGTCCGGGCGGTGCGGCCCCCGTCCCGGCGGACGCGCCCTCCGGGCCTCCTCCCGGACGGCCCGCCCCGTCGCCGTCCCGCTATCCGCCGCCGAGGGCGTGGGCGCCGCCGTCGCGGGCCAGCTCGGTGGGCCCGGACCACCCGGCGGCCGCCACCAGCGCCGGGACGTCGTGGCGCCGGCGCACCTGCGGGTAGACGTGCGTGAGCAGGAGCAGCCCGGGGCGCGCACGCCGGGCGATCTCCGCCACCCTCGACGGGGAGAGGTGGTTGTCGCCCACCTCCTCGTCCGTCAGGGCGCACTCCGCGAGCAGCACGTCGGCGCCCTCCATGAAGCCCCCGAGCTCGGGGCAGGGGCCGGTGTCGCCCGTGTAGCCGAGCACCGACCGGTCGTCCTCCAGCCGGAGGGCGTGGCTCTCGTCGGTGTGGGGCGTGGCGCAGGCGGAGAGCCGCGCCGACGCGCCGAGGTCGACCTCGTCCCCGGGCTCCAGCTCCCGGATCTCCACCGGGAACCCCGGCTCGACCATGTAGTCGCCCAGGGCGTCGGCCAGCCCCCGGAAGAGGGCCCGGGTGCCGGGCGGGCCGAGGACCTCCAGCGGCCGGTCGCGGCTGTCGGGCCACTGGCCGTGCTTGAGGGCGAAGAAGAGGCCCGGCAGCGCCCCCACGTGGTCGCCGTGGAAGTGGGTGAGGGCCAGGTGCGTGAGGTCGGACCACGGCAGGTCGAAGCGGGCCAGGCTCTGCACCGCGCCGGGGCCGCAGTCGAAGAGCGCGCGGACGTCGCCGGTCTCCACGTAGTGGCACGACCCCCCGCGGTCGCCCTCGGGGATCACCGTGCCCGACCCCACCACCACCAGGCGGCCCATCAGGCCGAGGCGGCCGCGGTGGCCAGCTCCTCCGGGTCGATCCGGTCGCTCGGGACGTCGTCCAGCTCCACCCCGACGATCGACGAGACCCCCGGCTCCTGCATCGTGACGCCGTAGATCCAGTCCGCCGCCTCGATCGTGCGCGGGTTGTGGGTGATGACGATGAACTGGGTGTCGTCCTTGAACCGCTCCAGCATCCCCACGAACCGGAGGACGTTCGTCTCGTCCAGCGCCGCGTCCACCTCGTCCATGATGCAGAAGGGGCTGGGCTTGGAGAGGTAGATGGCGAAGAGGAGGGAGAGCGCCGTCAGGGCGCGCTCCCCGCCCGAGAGCAGGTGGATGCGCTGGGTCCGCTTGCCCCGGGGGCTGGCCGAGATCTCGATCGCCGAGTCCAGGGGGTCGTCCGGGTCGGCCAGCTCGAGGTCGCACTCCCCGCCCTCGAAGAGCGTCCGGAAGGTGCGGCGGAAGTTCCCGCGCACCTCCTCGAAGGTCTCGGCGAACGCCTCGGCCGCCGCCTCGTTGATCCGGTTGATCGAGTCGTGCAGGTCGTCCCGGGCCTCGACGAGGTCCTCGCGCTGCTCCTGGAGGAAGTCGAGCCGCTCGCGCTGCTCCTCGTACTCCTCCTCTGCCAGGAGGTTGACGGGGCCCAGCCGGGAGAGCTTCCGGCGCACCTCCTCCAGCTCCTCGGCCCAGTCGGCCGGGCCGCCCTCCTCCGGGGGATCGGTCCGCTCGGACAGCTCGTCCAGGGGCTCCTCCCACTCGCCCTCGATCCGCTCGCGGATGCTGCTTCGCTCCCCCCGGAGCTCGGCCAGCTCCAGCTCCAGCTCGTGGCGCCGCTCGGCGTGCTCCCGCTCGGCGCGGCGGGCGGCCTGGAGGCGGTCCTCGAGCTCCCCCAGCTCGGAGCGCATCGACTCCAGGCGCTCCTCGGCCTCCCCGAGGTCGTCCTCCAGCTCCCCGCGGCGCTCCAGCAGGCGGCCGACCTCCTCCTCGCTCTCCTCGCGCTTCCGCCCCGCCTCCTCCAGCGCCTCCCGCTGCTCGGAGCGCTCCCCGCGGAGCCGCTCCTCGCGCTCGTCCATCTCCGCCAGCGAGGAGCGGGCCTGCTCCAGCCGCTCCTCCGCCGACTCGAGCTCCGACTCCCGTCGGGCCAGGCGGAGCTGGAGGTCGTGGAGGTCGGAGCGCCGCGACTCGTACGCCGACTCCGCCTCCCGGGCGTCCCGCCGGACCTCGGACAGCCGCTCCTCCGCCTCGTCCCGCTCCCGGCGGGCCGTCTCGAGCCGCTCGCGTCCGCCCCGGGCCCGGTCCTCGGCGTCCTCCAGGCTCGTCCGCAGCTCCCCGAGGCGGTCCTCGACCTCCTCCACCTCGCGGCGGGCGCGGCGCCGGCGCTCCTCGAGGGAGTCCACCCGGGCCCGGGCCTCGCGCTCCTTCCGGGCCGCCTCGTCGAGGGCGGTCTCCAGCGACTCCACCCTCGCGTCCGCCTCCTCGAGAGCCGCCTCGGCCTCCTCGAGGTCGCCCCGGAGGTCCTCCAGCTCCGCCTCGCGCTCGCCGGCCCGCTCCCGGAGGCGGCGGAGCTCGGAGCGGCGCCGCAGCATGCCCCGGGCGGCGGCGGGCCGGCCCAGCCGGACGGCCCCGGCGTCGTCCTGCCCGCTGCCGTCGGGCCGGGACCAGGGGGCCTCCCGCGGGCGCAGCTCGTCCTCGCCGGCCGCCTCGACCCGCGACAGCAGGGCCTCGGCCCACGGCTCGCCGGGGCCCCCGGCCTCCACGCGCTCGAGGAGGGAGCCGTCGGCCCTCCCGTCGGGGGGCCGAGGGCCCGGGTCGAGGGGGAGCAGCAGGAGCCCCTCGTCCTCCTGCCCGGCGTCCTCGGCCAGCCACCGGCGCACGCGGCGGACCGCCTCCCAGTCGTCGACCACCACCCCGTGCAGGTACTCGCCGAGGGCGGCCTCCACGGCCCCGGCGGCCCCGGACGGCACCTCGAGGTACTCGGCCAGCACGTCGTGCACCCCCGCCAGGGCGTCGGCCCGGTCCAGCAGCCGGCTCACCACCGGGGGCACCTCCTCGCCGGAGCCGAGCAGCCCCGAGAGGCTGTCGATCCGGGCCCGGTCGGAGGAGAGGTCCGCCTCCAGCTCGCCGGCCCGGTCCCGGAGCCCGCGCACCTCCGCGCGGCGCTCCTCGGCGGCGGAGCGCGCCTCCTCGAGCCGGCCCTCCACGTCGTCGTGGCGGCTCTCCGCCCGGTCCGCCTCGGTGCGGGCCTCGTGGAGCGCCACCTCCACCTCGCCGGCGGCCTCGCGCGCCTCCTCGAGCTCCTCCTCCCGGCGATCCAGCTCCCGCTCGCGCTCGCCGATCCGCTCGCCCGCCGCCTCGCGCTCGCCCTCCAGGACGCGGACTTCCCGCGCCAGCTCGGTGTAGCGCTCCTCGGCCTCGTCCGCCCGCTCCCGCGCCTCCCGGCGGCGCTCGCCCAGCGACTCCACCCGCTCCTCGAGCTCCTCCTCCCGGGCCGCCAGCCCGTCCACCCGCTCCCGCTCGTCGGCGACGGCCTCCTCGAGCCGGTCGACCTCCGCGCGGAGCTCGTCCCGGCGGTCGTCGATCGAGGAGAGCTCCTCGTCGATGGCCTCGATCCGGTCCCGGGCGGCGCCGGCCCGCTCCGAGGCGACGATCCGGCGCCGCTCGGCCTGCTCGAGCCGGTCGCGGACCTCGTCCAGCTCGCCGGCGGTCCGCGACCGCTCGCGCTCCGCCTCGGCGATCTCCACCCGGAGGGTCTCCGCCCGCGTCTCCGCCTCCTGGAGGCGCCCCTCCCCGGTCGGCTGGTCCCGGCGCAGCTCCTCCAGCTCCTCCTGGGCCTCCTCGACCTTCCCGTCCAGGTCCTGCAGGCGGGCGCTCGCCACGGCCACCTCGAGGCGCCGGCGGCGCTCCCGGTGCTCCCGGTACCGCTCGGCCCGGCCCCGCTGCTGGGCCAGCGACCGGACCTTCGTCTCCACCTCGCCGATGACGTCCTCGAGCCGGTCCAGGTCGTCGCGGGCCTGCTCGAGGCGCCGGAGGGCGGTCTTCCGGCGGTCCTTGTACCGGCCGATCTCCGCCGCCTCCTCGAAGAGCGACCGGCGCTCCTCCGCCCGGTCGCTGAGGATGGTGTCGATCATCCGGTTCTCGATCACCGCGTACTCGGTGGCGCCGAGCCCCGTGTCGCGGCACAGGTCCTCGATGTCGCGCAGACGGCAGGTCTCGCCGTTGAGCCGGTAGTCGCTCTCCCCGCCGCGGTAGACGGTGCGGCCGATCTCCACCTCGGCGTGCGGGACGGGCAGCGTCTTGTCCTCGTTGTCGAGGACGAGGCTCACCTCGGCGCGGGAGATGGGCTTGCGGCGCGACGTGCCGCCGAAGATGGCCTCCTCCATCCGCGAGCCCCGGATGGCCGACGGGGCCTGCTCGCCGAGGACCCACCGGATGGCGTCGGCGACGTTCGACTTCCCGCATCCGTTGGGGCCCACGATGGCGGTGATCCCCTCGTGGAGCTCCACCTCCGTCTCGTCCGCGAAGGACTTGAACCCCCGCAGGGTCAGCCTCTCGATCTTCACCGCGTGTCGCCCTCTCCTCGTCGCGTGACGAGCTCGGCCTCGATCTCCGCGTCCCGGAGCAGCGCCCCGAGCTCGGACGCCTCCTCGCGGGACTCGAACCCCCCGGCCCAGACCGCCCAGGTCGTGTCGCGGCCCGAGGCGGCCGGGAGCGTGTACGCCGGCAGGCCCCGCTCCTCCATCGTGCCCACCCGCGAGCGGGCGTCGGCCCTCGACCCCGTCGTGCCCGCCAGGAACGCGAACTCGACGGGCCGGACGTCCCAGGTGCGCACGCGGTCCTTGCGGCCCTGCTCCACCAGCTCCTCCATCAGGGCCTCGCCCGCCCCCCGGTCCGGCACGGCCCCGGCGAGGAGCCGCCAGTAGAGCCCGCCCCGGATGCGGGTCGGGGCCACGAAATACACCGGGCCCGAGGGATCGCGCCACGCCTCCAGCCGTCGCCGCGCCTGGTCCCACTCCGCGTAGCTGGCGATGAGCACCGAGTACGGCAGCTCCGGGGCCGCCTCGAGGGCGCCGGTGGCCGGCCCGTCCGCCTCCCCCTCCGCCGCGGAGGCCTCGCCGCCCCGCCCGGTGTCCTCCGCGCCGTCCCCGTCGGCCGCCCCGGCGGCGCTGTCCACCGCGACCTCCACCGCGGCGGCGTCGCCCCCGCCGCCGGGCGACGGCCCGGACTCCCGGACCCGCCACCACCACCCGGCCACCAGCGCGACGACGGCCGCCGTCCCCAGGGCGATCCGGGCCCAGGGCAGCCCCGACGAGCGCCGGTGGCGGCGCCAGCCGCTCGCCGTCCCCGGCCCGGCGTCCGACGGGGCCTCGAGCCCGGCGGGCGCGGCCTCCGCGTCCACGTCGGGGGGCTCCCGGGCCAGGGCCTCACCGCCGCCTCCCGGCCCGCCGTCCTCTGCGTCCCCTCCGCCCTCGGGGCCG
>CAYZLN010000090.1:0-7144 GCA_964479295.1 uncultured Gemmatimonadota bacterium | reverse complement strand
GGTCCACCCGCGGCGCCTGCGCCAGCGGCGCGGGCGTCCGCATCGTGACGGGGGCCACGACGACCGGAGGCTCGTAGGCCTCGACGGCCTCGCGGGCCGACGCCGCGTCGACGCGCGGCCGGCGGGCGAGAGTCGACAGGTCGTCCCTCGTCACCGGCGCGACCGCGAACGGCGGCTCGTAGGCCTCCAGCGCCTCGCGGGCCGCCGCCGGCTCGACGCCGGGCACGCTCGCCAGCGGGGCGACCCCCTCGACCGTCACCGGCGCGACCACCAGCGGCGGCTCGTACGCCTCCAGGGCCTCGCCCACGGCCGTCGGGTCCACCCGCGGCGTCCGTGCGAGCGGCGCCGGTCCGCCCACGGCGACCGGGGCCACGGCCAGCGGCGGCTCGTACGCCTCCACCGCCTGCCGGGCCGCCGCCGGCTCCACGCGCGGATCGCGCGCCATCATCGGGGGCACCGCGACGTCGGGGGCCGGCACCCCGTCGGCCTGTTCGTCGGCGCCCGCCGAGGCCTCGTCCGCACCGTCCCCGGCGCCGGCCTCCGCCGGCTCCGGCTCCGCCTCCCGCGCCGAGTCCGGCGCGGAGGTCTGCGCCGGGCCGGCCTCGATGCCGCGGACGAGGGCGGCCTCGACGTCGGCCTTCAGGACCCGGCCGCCCTTGCCGCTTCCCTCCAGCCCGGAGAGGTCGATGCCGAACTCGGCGGCGAGCTCGAGCGCCGCGTCGGCGACCTCGACGTCGGCGTTCGCGGCGACGGCGGCGGCCGGCCTCCGGACGCCGGCGTCCTGCGCGTCCCCCGCCGGCTCCTCGCCCTCCCCGGCGGCGCCGGCCTCTGCCTCCTCCGCCGGGGCGTCCGTCCCGTCGTCCCCGGCGTCCGCGCGGTCGCGCACCACGTCGCGGGCCCAGCCCGCCTCGTCGTCCCCGTCGGCCTCCTCCGCGGAGCCGGCCGGGCCCGCCCCGTCGCCGTCGTCGGCCGGGGCCGCCTCGCGGCCGGAAGCCTCCGCGTCCGCCTCCTCCGCCGGGGCGTCGGCCCCGTCCCCGGGGTCCGGAGCTTCGGCCTCGAGGTCGGCGCTCGACCACGTCTCGAGGAGGAGGTCGAACGCCTCCTCGTGGTCGCCGTCCTCCCGAAGGCTCCGGAACGCGTCGGCGTCGAACTGCCCGTTCAGCAGGGCGCCGGCGAGCTCGTCGAGGCCCTCGACGGCGCTCTGCACCTCGCCGCTCTCCCGCACGCCCTCGAGGTAGCGGTCGAACTCCTGCCGGGCGTCGGCCATGAGGCCGGTGGCGGCGTGGAGCCGGGCGAGCTTGCGGTAGGCGTCGATCTGGTCGGGGGCCACCCGGAGGATCTTGCGGCAGAGGGCGACGGCCGGCGGGTACATCTCCGCCTCGGCGTACTCGTCCACCGCCTTCAGGTAGTGGTAGACCGCCTGGGAGACGTCGTCGAGCTTCAGGTAGAGGTCGCCGATGCGGTTGTAGATCCCCACCTCGGACGGCGAGAGCCCGTCGTCGGCCGCGGCGGAGACCGCCTTGCCGTACAGCTCGATGGCGGCGACCAGGTTCCGGCGGTCCTCCTGCTCGCGCGCCTGCCGCTTCAGCTTCTCGACCCTGTTACTCACGACCCGCCTCCTCGGAGCCGGCGGGGGGCGTGGACAGGGCGGACCGACGGTCCGCGGCGTCGCCGGACGGACCCGGGCCGTCCGAGAGACGACGTCTCGCGGATCGCAGGATGGCAGCTAGGACGATGAACGAGAAGATGCTGGTCACTCCTGGCTGTCTTCCGGAAGGCGAGGCGACGGCCCGGGGCCGGTCCCGCGGGCCTCCCTTTCAGGGGCAACAACCGTACGCGACGGGCGGGGATCGCCGGAGGGGCTCAGAGGTCAGGGAGAGCCCGGACGATCGGGGATCGGGGCCCGCCGGACGCCGCGCCGGGGCGGCCGGCGCCGCGGCAATTAGTTCAGGGGGTGTGAAATTGATGCAGCCCCCCGCGGCGGCGCCCGACGGCCCCCGCGGGCCAGGGCCGGGCTCAGCCGTGGACCTTCTCCCGGATCCGCTCGGGCACGGAGGGGTCGCGGAGGGTCGTGGTGTCCCCCAGCTCCTGGCCGTTGGAGATGTTCTCGAGCAGCCGCCGCATGATCTTGCCGGAGCGGGTCTTCGGGAGGTCGTCGACGAAGACCACGTCGCCGGGCCGGGCGAACTTCCCGATCTCCGTCTCCACCGCCTCCATGATCTGCTCCCGGACGCCGTCCCGCGAGGCCCCGTCCCGGAGCACCGCGTACACCTCGGGCACGGTCCCCTTCTCCGGATCCGTCCGGCCGGCCACCGCGGCCTCCGCCACCGCCTCGACGTTCAGCACCGCGCTCTCGAGCTCCATCGTCCCGAGCCGGTGGCCGGCGACGTTCATCACGTCGTCCAGCCGGCCGACGATCCGGAAGTAGCCGTCCCGGGCCAGGAAGGCGCCGTCGCCGGTCCTGTAGGTCCAGTCCCGCCAGTCGTCGCTGTCCGTGTCCGAGAACTCGGCCCAGTACTCCTGGATGTAGCGCTCGTCGTCGCCGTAGAGGGTCTGCAGCATCCCCGGCCAGGGCCGGTCGACGACCAGGTTGCCCGCGCGCCGGGAGCCCGCCTCGACCTCGCTGCCCCGGTCGTCGACGATCTTCGCGTCGATCCCGGGCAGCGGCCTGCCCGCGCTGCCGGGCTTCATGTCGTCGAGGGCCGGGAGGTTCGTGATGAGGTGGCCGCCCGTCTCGGTCTGCCACCAGGTGTCCACGATCACCGCCTCCTCGCGGCCGATGTGGCGGTAGTACCAGGCCCAGGCCTCCGGCTGGATGGGCTCGCCCACCGTCGTCAGGTGGCGGAAGGAGAAGTCGAAGGCCTCCGGGTGCTCGGGGCCCCACTTCATGAACATCCGCACCGCCGTCGGCGAGGTGTGGAAGACGTCGACGTCGTACTTCTCGGCGATCTCCCACGTCCGCCCCCGGTGCGGGTGGTCGGGGGCGCCCTCGTACATGACGCTGGTGGTGCCCAGCGCCAGGGGCCCGTAGACGATGTAGGAGTGGCCGGTGATCCACCCGATGTCGGCCATGCACCAGTAGGTGTCGTCGGGCTTCAGGTCGAGGACGTCCATCGAGGTCCCCGCCGTCCAGGCCAGGTAGCCGCCCGTGCTGTGCTGGACGCCCTTCGGCTGGCCGGTGGTCCCGGAGGTGTACATCAGGAAGAGCGGGTCCTCGGCGTCCCGGGAGACCGGCGGGATCCGCGCCCGCCGGTGCTCCGCCAGCAGGTCGGAGGCGAGCACGTCGCGGCCCTCGACCAGCTCCACCTCGGGATGGAGCTCGTCGTGGCGCGTCCAGACCACGACCCCCTCCACGTCCGTCTCCGCCATCTCCAGGGCCTCGTCGGCCTTCTGCTTGTGGTTCAGGAACTCGCCCCGCCGGTAGTAGCCGTCGCAGGTGACCAGCCAGCGGCTCTCCGCGTCGTCGATCCGGGCCGCCAGGGCGTTGGAGGAGAAGCCCGCGAAGACCTCGCTGTGGGGCGCGCCGATGCGCGCGCAGGCGAGCATCGAGATCGGCAGCGCCGGCAGCATCGGCAGGTGGAAGGTGACCACGTCGTCCTGCATCACGCCGAGGTCCTTGAGGGCCGACGCGAACTCGTTGACCTCCCGCCAGAGGTCCTGGTAGGCGATCCGGCGGACGTCGCCCGGCTCCCCCTCCCAGAGCAGCGCCGTGTGGTCGGCCCGCCGCGGCAGGTGCCGGTCGACGCAGTTGTGGCAGGCGTTCAGCTCGCCCCCGGTGAACCACCGGAAGAAGGGAGGGTTCGACCCGTCGAAGACCCGCTCCCATCGGCGCTCCCAGTCCAGGAGCTCCGCGTACTCCTCGAAGCCCTCCGGGAAGTCGTCGAACCGCTCGTAGATGCCCGGGTCGGTGACGTTGGCCTGGCCCACGAAACGGGGCGACGGGCGGAAGTACTCCTGCTCCGAGAGCAGCGCGTCGATGGTGTCGGGCGAGTCGTCGGGCACGGACATCCTCCCTGCTGGAGACGTCGTCGTCGACGGAAGGGCCGGCGCAGCCCGGCGGCTCCCGCCGGCGGACGCGCCACGGCCCTCCCGGGCGCGGGTCGGCGGATCAGGCGTCTATTCGTAGCGCCAGACGGAGTACTCGAGCTCCCTCCGGTCCCCGTCCGGGGCCCGGTGCTGGATGAGGATCGGGCTCTGGTAGGTGCCCCGGACGATGCGCCCGGGCCCCGTGTCCTCGCTGTCCGAGACCAGGAAGCTGATCCGGCGCTTGAGCCGGAAGAGGCGGTAGGCGGGGCCGGCCAGCCGCGAGAGGAGCCGGTCGGCCACCCCGCGGCCCACACCGAGCACGTCCATGACCTCGTTGTACAGGTGGAGGAGGTCGTAGAGGGCGTAGTCGCGGGCCTTGCCGGGGATGCTCCGCGGGTGCCGGAGCAGCTCCCGGCCCCGGCGGAGCATGTACCGGAGCGGGCTCTTCATCGCCGTGGGCAGGTCGTTCCGCATCAGGAGCGTCTCGTACTCGTTCACCGTCAGCCCGGCGTGGCGCTCGGCCGGCGGCAGCCGGACGTCGATCCTCCCCTGCTCCACCCCGCGGGCCTCGAGCAGCTCCTCCAGGTGCTCGAAGAGCCCGCACTCGCCGCCGGAGAGGTCGACGGAGTCCACCGGGTGCGCGCGGGGGGCCGAGACGGCGTAGGTCCCCCGGTCGACCCGCTGCTCCTCGGTGTATCCGAGGACGGTGGTGCGCCGCTCGCGGCGCAGCTCCCCGTTCACGCCGTCGAGGTCGATGAAGTAGACCGGCGCGTCCTCCCGGGCGTCCCAGGTGGTGAGGTTCCGGAGCCCGGCCCCCATGAAGGCGAGGTGGGAGTCGGCGTTCACCGGCTCCCTCTCCTTCTCGGAGTCGCTCAGCTCCTCGCGGAGCTCCATCCGGTCGTGCCAGTAGCCGGCCCCCTTCGGGAAGAGCCGCCGGAAGAGGTCCACGAACCGGCCGACGCGCTCGTCCGAGTGGTCGAGGCGGGCGCAGAGCCGCTCCTCGAGGTAGCCGGCGGTGGTGTGGAACGAGCAGAAGGCGCTCTTCCGGAACTCCGAGAAGAAGCCCCGGTGCTCCTCGCGGATCCGGCCGGCCACGTCGATGAGCTCGAAGCGGGACGTGGGCCGCAGGTCGAGGTGGATCTCGGTGGGTGGAAGGCTCATCGGTCTCCTCCCGTGGCCGTCCGGTCACGGCCCGCGCTGGCCCGGCGGGTGCGCGTGCCGGCCCGGCCGCCTCTGGCGCGTCCGGCACGGGGAAGACTATACAACGATCCGCCGCTCGCGGCATCCCCCCGGCCCTGCCCGGCTCCGGCGGCCGATCCGGTCCCACGCACCTCGGCCGGGGCCCTGGCGGCCCCGGCCGGGGACGAGCTGCTCGCCACGGGCGTCGCCCGGCGTCAGGCGGCTTCCTTCTCTCGGTCCTCCTCGGTGTCCTCGAGCCGCTCGCCGACGATCTCGGCGAACTTCTTCCGCGCCCGGTTCAGCCGCGACTTCACCGTGCCCAGCTTCAGGCCGGTGATGTCGGCGATCTCCTGGTAGCTCTTGCCCTTCTGCTCACGCAGCACGAAGACCTTCCGGTGGTGCGGCGGGAGCTCCTCCACGGCGTCCTCCACGGCCTCGCGGAGGTTCCGCTTTCGGGCCATGTCGTCGGGCGCGTACGTGGTGTCCTCCCACTGGAGCGGCCGGTCCTCGTCCTCGTTCCGGTTCTTGTTGAGCGTCCGGAAGAGCACCAGGGGGTTCCGGGAGCGGTTCCGGAGCTCGTTCTTCGCCAGGTTGCCGGCGATGGTGTAGATCCAGGTGGAGAACTTCCGGGTCGGGTCGAACCGGTGCAGGTGCCGGTAGACCCGGAGGAACGTCTCCTGGACGAGGTCCTGGGCCCTCTGCGGGTCGCCGATCTTGCGGCCCACGAACCGGAGCAGGCGGTCGCGATACCGGTCGGCGAGCACCGTGAAGGCGCGCGGGTGCCCCTCCAGCGCCTCGACCGCGAGCTCCTCGTCCGTGAGCTCCTCGAGGGCGGCGCGGGCGTCCGCTCCGACGTCGTCGTTCTCGATCTGTGGCTCGGCAGCAGTGACCATGTATGTGGCGCCGACGTGCGCGGCGTCCTCTCTGACGGGTTCGCGACTCCTCGGTGATCGGGGACGGAACAGGCCCGCTGTCGACGGTGCCGCCTCCCTCCGGCGACTCGGAGGGACGGGAGCAGCTTTCAGCGGGATACATATATACGTGCAAGTCGTCCCAGTGTTGCACGCAAGACGCGCTCCGCGGGGCTCACTCCCCGGCCACGGTCACCCGTCGCTCGCACTCCTCGGGCGTCGGACGCTCCTCGGGGTCCTCCACGAAGACGAAGCAGATCCTCTGCCGCACCCACAGCCCCACCGTCCGGTCGCGGATCATGGCCGGCAGGAAGGTGACCTCCCCGGTGATCTCCCGGGCCGCGCGGTCGAGGCGGCGGTGTCCGCTCGACTCCTTCACCTCCACCCGCGCCACGTCGCCCGCCGCGTCGACGAAGAACTGCAGCTCCACCACGCCCCCGCGCTCCAGGTCGCGGAGGCGGTCGGGGTACCGCCGGCGGAGCCGATCCCGAAGCTCGTCCGGCGCCTCCATGATCGGGGGGACGTCGGCCTCCGCCAGGGCCGGGCGCTCGTCCGCCGGGACCGTCGGGACGTCGGGGGGCTCGGGCGCGACGCCCGAGGACGGCGCGGGCACGGGCTCGCCGGTCCGGACCAGCGACTCCTCGACCTCGACGTCCCGGGGGCGCGGCTCCGGCGGCCGGGGCACGGCCTCGGGGGCGGCCGGGACGTCGACCCGGGGCGGGAGCTCCACGTGGCGGATGGCGTCCGGCCCGTCCCCGTCGTCCCTGGCCTCCGGACCCGGAAAGCTGACGACGGCGACCAGCGCGGCGTGGACCGCCACCGACGCGGTCAGCCCGGCGAGCAGCGCCCGTCGGCCGGCCGGTCGGTCTCCGGGCGAGGGCGACCCCGCGCCGCCGTCCGGCGGACCGGCGGCCTCGTCGGCGGTAGGGGGGTCGCGCCGGCCCTGGCGGCGGCCGGCGTCCTCCGCGGAAGGGGTCATGCCCGGGGCCGAAACATGGCCGGCACGGCACCGGGCGCAACGCCCTCCC
>CAYZLN010000089.1:5397-7346 GCA_964479295.1 uncultured Gemmatimonadota bacterium | reverse complement strand
GAGAGGCGGTCCCGGACGAACTCGGGCCCCACCTCGATCTCCTCGCCCGCCCCGACGTCCGGCAGGTCGAACATGATCTGCTCCAGGAGGGTGGTCAGGACCGTGTGCAGCCGGCGGGCGCCGATGTTCTCGGTGGTCCGGTTCACCTCGGCCGCGATCCGGGCCAGCTCGCGGATCGCCTCGTCGGTGAACTCGAGGTCGGTCCCCTCGGTGCCCACCAGGGCCCGGTACTGGCTGAGGAGGGCGTTCCTCGGCTCCTTGAGGATCCGGAAGAAGTCGTCCTCGTCGAGCCGGTCCAGCTCGACGCGGATCGGGAACCGGCCCTGCAGCTCGGGGATGAGGTCGGAGGGGTCGGAGACGTGGAACGCCCCGGCGGCGATGAAGAGCACGTGGTCGGTGTCCACCATCCCGTACTTCGTGGGCACCGTCGACCCCTCCACGATGGGGAGCAGGTCCCGCTGGACCCCCTCCCGGGAGACGTCGGCGTTCCCGCTCGAGCCCCTCTCCCCCGCGACCTTGTCGAGCTCGTCGAGGAAGATGATCCCCATGTTCTCGACACGCTCCAGGGCGTCGTCCACCACGTCGTCCTCGTCCACCAGCTCGTCCAGCTCCTGGGAGAGGAGGATCCGCCGGGCCTCGGAGACGGTCACCTCCCGACGCTTGGTCTTCTGGGGCATCATCTGCTGGAGCATCTCGCCGACGTTCCAGTCGACCCCCTCCATGCCCGGGGCGTCGAAGTCGAGCATGGGCGCGGAGCTCTCGGTGACCTCCACCTCGACGGTCCTGTCCTCGAGCTCGCCGTCCCGGAGCAGCGAGCGGAGCTTCTCGCGGGTGCGGCGGCGGCGCTCGGGGCCCGCGCCGTCCCCCTCGTCGTCCTCGGCCTGGGCCTCGCCGCCCGATGAGACCACGAACTTCCGGGAGCCTCCGTCGCCCCCGCCGTCACCCCGGGGCGGACCCTCCGAGACGGGCGGGAGCAGGAGGTCGAGGAGCCGCTCCTCGACCCGCTCCTCGGCCTGGGCCTTCACCTCCTCCTGGCGCTCCTCCCGCACCAGGTTGATCGAGATGTCGACCAGGTCGCGGACCATGGACTCCACGTCCCGGCCGACGTAGCCGACCTCGGTGAACTTGGACGCCTCGACCTTGATGAACGGCGCCCCCGCCAGCTTCGCCAGGCGGCGGGCGATCTCGGTCTTCCCGACCCCCGTGGGGCCGATCATGATGATGTTGTTCGGGAGGATCTCGTCGCGCAGCTCCGGGTCGACGTTCCTGCGCCGCCACCGGTTGCGCATGGCGATGGCCACGGCGCGCTTGGCGTCCCGCTGCCCGATGATGTACTGGTCCAGCTCCTCGACGATCTGCCTCGGCGTGAGGTCGGGGAGGTCGCGCTCGCCGGCCTGGCGGCCGGACGCCGTCCCCGACGTCGCGTCCGGGCGGGTCTCGGTCTCTCGGGTCATCTCGGTCCTCGTCGGACGTCAGTCCTCCAGCTCCAGCACGGTGAGCTCCGCATTGCTGTACACGCAGATGTCCCCGGCGATCTCCAGCGCCTGCCGGACGAGCTCCGGCGCGTCGAGCGAGGAGTGGGCCCGCAGGGCGCGGGCCGCCGCCAGGGCGTAGGCGCCGCCGGAGCCCAGCGCCAGGATCCCGTCGTCGGGCTCGATCACCTCGCCGTTGCCGGAGATCAGGAAGCTCTGGTCCCGGTCGGCCACGGCCAGGAGCGCCTCCAGCCGCCGCAGGAACTTGTCGCTGCGCCACTCCTTGGCCAGCTCGACGGCGGCCCGCGTCAGGTTCCCGGGGTGGCGCTCGAGCTGGGCCTCGAACTTCTCGAAGAGGGTGAAGGCGTCGGCCACGCCGCCCGCGAAGCCGGCCAGGATCTTCCCGTCGCGGAGGCTCCGGACCTTCCGCGCGCGGGCCTTCATGACCGTGTCCTCCATGGTCACCTGCCCGTCGCC
>CAYZLN010000089.1:0-5297 GCA_964479295.1 uncultured Gemmatimonadota bacterium | reverse complement strand
CGCCGGGCCCGTCCCCGGCCGGCTCCGCGCCGGACCGGCGCTCCCGGATCAGCTTCGCCCGGGCCGGCAGGTACGCCCGGACCGCGGCCCGGGCCTGGCGGCCGAGGGGGACGACGCGCTCCTTCCCGCCCTTCCCCGTCACCCGCATCTGGCCCGTCGCGAGGTCGACGTCGGGCAGGTCCAGCCCCCGGGCCTCGGCGAGCCGGAGGCCGCTGGAGTAGATCACCTCGACCAGGGCCCGGTCCCTGAGCGCCAGGAACCCGCCGTCGGCGTCGGCCCGGTCGCGCAGCAGGTCGAAGAGCTCGTCGGCCTGGTCGGCGCTCAGGTAGCCGGGCAGCGTCCGCTCGGCCGGCGGCGTCCGGACGTGGCGGGCCGGGTTCGCCTCCACCCGCTCGGTCCGGTGGAGGAAGCGGAAGAAGACCCGCACCGCGGAGAGCTTCCGCCCCATCGTGCTCCGCTTCAGGCCCCGGCCCTCCAGCTCGCCCAGGTACGACCGCACGGCGAGCCGGTCGACGTCCGCCCACGACCAGTCGTCCGAGCCGGTCCAGCCGTCGAGGAACTCGGCGAACTGCTCCAGGTCCCGGCCGTAGGCCTCCACGGTCCGGGGCGAGAGGCGCCGCTCCCGGCCGACGTAGCGCAGGTAGTCGTCCAGCAGCCCGTCGCCGCCGGTCGGCTCCGTCATCCCTGCCGGGCCCGCTTCGCCTCGACCAGGTCCACCGCCTGCTCGAGCGTCACGTCGTCGGGGTCGAGGCGCTTGGGCAGCGAGGCGTTGACCCCGTCGTGCTTCACGTAGGGCCCGTAGCGGCCGGTGTACACGGCCACCTCGCCCCCGGACTCGGGGTGCTCGCCCAGCTCCCGCAGCTTCTTCGAGCTGCTCCGCCGCCCCTTCTTCTCCTCGGCCAGCAGCTCGAGGGCCCGGTCCAGGGAGACCTCCAGGACGTCGTCCCCCTTCTTGAGCGACCGGTACTCCCCGTCGTGGAAGACGTACGGGCCGTAGCGGCCGATGCCCACCTTCACCGGCTCGTCGTCGTCGGGATGGCGGCCGATCTCGTAGGGCATCGCCGCCAGCTTCCGCGCCACCTCCGGGGTGACCTCCTCGAACTCCATGTCCTCGGGCAGCGACGTCCGCTTGGGCTTCTCCCCGTCGCCGCCCTCGCCGACCTGCACGTACGGGCCGTAGCGGCCGGTCATGAGGTAGATGGGCTCGCCGGTCTCCGGGTCCTCGGCCACCTCGAGGGGGCCCTCCGCCTTCCGCTCCAGCAGCGTCATGGCCTCCTCGGCGTCGAGGTCGGCCGGGGGAACCCCCTCCGGGACGGAGGCCGTCACGCGGTCGCCGTTCCTCTCGATCTCCAGGTACGGGCCGTACTTGCCGATGCGGACGCGGGGCTCCAGGTCCGGCAGCACGATGGTGGACGCCTCGCGCGGGTCGATCTCGTCCTCCCGCTTCTCGAGCCGCGCCTCGAACCCCTCGTCGCCGGAATAGAACGCCTCCAGGTACTTCCGCCAGTCCACCTCGCCCACGGCGATGTCGTCCAGGGCGTCCTCCATCCGGGCGGTGAAGCCCGTGTCCACCAGGTCCGGGAAGTGCTCCTCGAGCAGCCCGGTGACGGCGAAGGCGATCCAGGTGGGCACGAGCTGCTTCCCCGACTTCTCGACGTAGCCGCGGTCCTGGATCTTGGAGATGATGGAGGCGTAGGTGCTCGGCCGGCCGATCCCCTCGTCCTCGAGCTGCTCGACCAGCGTGGCCTCGGTGTAGCGGGAGGGCGGCCGGGTCTCGTGCTCCATCGTCTCGAGGTCCCGGAGGTCCACCACCTGGCCCTCCTCGAGGTCGGGCAGCAGCACCTCGCGGTCCTCCAGCGCCGCCTCGGGGTCGTCGGTGCCCTCGACGTACGCCCGGAAGAAGCCGGCGAACTCCAGCACCTTGCCGGTGGCCCGGAACTCGGCCGGCCCGTCCTCAGGGTCGTCGGCCACGATGCGGACGGTGAGGTGCCGCTGCCGGGCGTCGGCCATCTGCGTGGCCACCGTCCGCTTCCAGATCAGGTCGTAGAGCTTCGCCTCGAGGCCGCGGAGCCCCAGCTCGTCGGCCGTCTCCATCTGCGTGCCGGCCGGCCGGATCGCCTCGTGCGCCTCCTGGGCCGCCTTCGACTCGGTCTGGTAGTTCCGGGGGCGCTCGCTCAGGAAGTCGTCGCCGTACTTGTCCTCGACCCGGGACCGGGCGGCCCCGATGGCCTGGCCGGAGAGGTTGACCGAGTCGGTGCGCATGTAGGTGATGTGCCCGGACTCGTAGAGGCTCTGGGCGACGCTCATCGTCCGGCTGGCCGAGAGGTTGAACTTCCGGTTGGCCTCCTGCTGGAGGCTCGAGGTCGTGAACGGCGGGTAGGGGCTGCGGGTGGACCAGCGCTCGTCGATCTCCTCGACGCGGAACGGCTGGTCGGCGAGACGGCGGCCCAGCGCCTCGGCCTCCTCCTCGCCGAGGTGGACGACGTCGGCGTCCTCCTTCAGCTCGCCGGTGCTCTCGTCGAAGTCCTTGCCCGCGGCGAGCCGCGTCCCGTCCAGGCGGGCCAGGTCGGCGTCGAAGCCGCGGCCCTCGGCCTCCAGGTGCGCCCGGAGGTCCCAGTAGCGAGAGACGCGGAAGGCCCGGCGCTCCCGCTCCCGGATCACCAGCACCCGCACGGCCACCGACTGCACCCGGCCCGCCGAGAGCCCGGGCGAGATCTTCTTCCAGAGCAGCGGGGACAGCCTGTAGCCCACCAGCCGGTCGAGGATGCGGCGGGCCTGCTGGGCCTCGACGCGCTTCATGTCGATGGGGCCCGGCTCCCGGAGCGCCTCCTGGAGGGCGTCGCGGGTGATCTCGTGGAAGGTGATGCGCTTGAACCGGTCGCCGTTCCGCTCCTCGAAGCCCAGCTCCCGGGCGACGTGGTAGGCGATGGCCTCGCCCTCGCGGTCCGGGTCGGTGGCCAGCAGGACGTCGGCGACGTCTTCGGCGGCCGAGCGGAGCTTCTCGAGGACCTTCCCCTTGCCCTTGATCGTCACGTACTCCGGCTCGAACCCGTGCTCCACGTCCACCCCGAGGCCGCTCTTCGGGAGGTCGAGGACGTGGCCCACCGTCGCCTCGACCCGGTAGCCCTCGCCCAGGTAGCCGCCCAGGGTCCGGGCCTTCGCCGGGGACTCGACGATGACCAGGTGCTGTCCGTCGCCGTCGGAAGCCGCCGCCATGCGTGGTCGTCCGCCCGTCGTCGTGGTTCGCGAGTCTCGAGCTTCTGCGTCCGGCTCTGTCTGTTAAGCGCCGGCGGCCGAGGTGTTCCGGCCGGTCACGTCCCGCGCAGCGCCTCCAGGACGCGTCCCGCCACCTCCTCGGGGGTCCGTCCCGCGGTGCTCACCCGGTGCTCGGCCCGGGCGTAGTCGTCGCGTCGGCGCTCGAGGGTCCGGCGCAGCGACGCGAGCGGCTCGTCGGGGTCGACCATGGGCCGGGTGGCCAGGTCGCCGTCGAGGCGCCTCAGCGCCTCCTCCGGGCTCACCTCGAGCCACACCCGCACCGCGTCGCGCCACCGGTCGCGCAGCTCGGGCCGGGCCATCCAGCCGCCCCCCGTCGCCACGACGAGGCCGTCGGCTCCGCCGGGGTCGTCCCCCCGGCCGCCGGCCGGGCCCGGCCCACCGGCCGCCCCGGCCTCCGGAGCGGACCCGCGCGGCGGATCCAGGGCCCGCGTGACCTCGGCCTCCAGGCGCCGGAAGCCGGCCTCCCCCTCCTCGCGGAAGATCTCGGGGACGGTGCGTCCGGCCCGCCGCTCCACCTCCTCGTCGAGGTCCACGAACCGGTAGCCGGTGCGGCGGGCCAGCGCCCGGCCGGCGCTCGTCTTCCCGGCGGCCATGAACCCCACCAGCACCACACGGCCCGGGAGGCTGTCGCCGGCGCCTCGCCCCGGAGCCCCCCCGGCGTCGGTCGGCTCGGCAGCGCCGGGCTCAGCCACCGTCGGGCTCCCCGAACGTGCGGGCGTTGACCCGGTCGAGGTAGGCCTCGTAGTTGTCGCGCATCTCGGCCACCGAGTCGCCGCCGAACTTCTCCCGCATGGCGTCGGCCAGCACCAGGGCCACCATGGCCTCCCCCACCACGCCGGCGGCGGGAACGGCGCAGATGTCGCTGCGCTCGCGGATCGCCTCGGCCTCCTCGCCCGTCCGGGTGTCGACGCTGTCCAGCGGCTTCATGAGGCTGCTGAGCGGCTTCATGGCCACCCGACAGACCACAGGCTCCCCGGTCGTGGTGCCGCCCTCGGTGCCGCCGGCGTTGTTGCGCCGTCGCCGGTACCCGCCCGAGAGGCGGCGGTCGGGGGCCCGCTCGATCTCGTCGTGGACCTGCGAGCCGCGCCGGTGGGCCACGCCGAAGCCCAGGCCGATCTCCACCCCCTTCTGCGCCTGGATGGACATCAGGGCCCCCGCCAGGCGCCCGTCCAGCCGCCGGTCCCACGAGACGTGGCTGCCGAGGCCCACCGGGACCCCCTGCGCCACCACCTCGAAGACGCCTCCCACCGTGTCGCCCCGGGAGCCGGCGGCGTCGATGGCCTCCACCATCTCCTTCGCCGCCTCCGGGTCGAGGCACCGGACCGGCGACTCGGCCGCCGCCGCGTTCACGTCCTCGGGCATCGGATCGGGGCGGCCGGCCTCCACGCCCCCCAGCGTCGTGACGTGGCTGCCGAGCGTGATCCCGAACTCCGAGAGCAGCTTCCGGGCGACGGCCCCCGCCGCCACGCGGGCCGACGTCTCGCGGGCCGACGACCGCTCCAGCACGTCGCGGGCGTCGGCGCGGTCGTACTTGAGCATCCCCACCAGGTCGGCGTGCCCCGGGCGCGGGAGGTGCACCCGCTCGAGCTGCTCGTCCGTGGCGTCCGGCTCCGGCCAGATCGACATGGCCGGCTGCCAGTTCTCCCAGTCGTCGTTGCCGATCCAGAAGGAGATCGGAGAGCCGAGGGTCTCGCCGAGCCGGACGCCGCTCAGCACCTCGCCCACGTCCTCCTCGATGGCCATCCGCCCTCCCCGCCCGTAGCCGCCCTGGCGTCGGGCGAGCTCCCGGGCGATGTCGACGGGCTCGAGCTCGAGGCCGGCCGGCATCCCCTCGAGGATGACCAGCGTGCCCTTGCCGTGGGACTCGCCGGCGGTGGTGAAGCGGACGTGGTCGAGCATCGGGGTCTCTTCCGGTTGGTCGGAAACGCGACGAGAGGCGAGCAACGCCCGCCCGGGGCGGCGCCGGCCCGACCGGCCCGAGGCCGCCGGCGTCGGCTCCGCGTCCGGGCGCTCGGCGGCGG
>CAYZLN010000088.1:5661-7381 GCA_964479295.1 uncultured Gemmatimonadota bacterium | reverse complement strand
GTACTTGCCGGGCCCGAAGACCATGAGGTTCGTCTGGTAGCCCAGCGGGGTCGACATCGAGAGCGACGCCGCCACGGTGGCCCCCAGCAACAGCGGGCGCGGGTCGAGCCCCTGGGCGGAGGCCGCCGTCGCCACCAGGGGGAAGACCAGGGCGATGGCCGCGTTGTTGGTGATCATCTCGGTCAGCGCCATCGTCCCCAGCACCACGGCGGCCAGCAGGGCTGTCGGGCCCGCGACCTCGGCCGTCGAGGCCAGCGCCGTGCCGACGGCCGCCGCGGCCCCGCTCTCCTCCAGGGCGGCGGCGATGCCCAGGGCGCAGCCGATGACGACCAGCACCGACCAGTCGATCGACCGGCGCGCCTCGCCGTAGGTGGCGCAGCCGGTGAGGACCGTCGCGAGGCCGCCGCCGAGGGCGGCCAGCGGCAGGGACACGAGCCCCGTGGCCGCCGCCCCCACGGTGGCCACCAGCACGGCCACGGCGCGCCATGCGTGGCCCCGGCGCGGCCGGCTGCCGGCCTCGTCGACGCGGCTGACCAGGTAGAAGTCGGACGAGTCCCGGTAGGCGCGCGAGAAGCCGGGCGCCGCCTCGAGCACCAGCGTGTCGCCGGGGCGGAGCACGATGTCGCCGATCCGCTTCTCGATCTTCTCGCCGTGGCGGTGGACGGCCATGACCGCGGCGTTGTACCGGGCCCGGAACTCGGCGTCCCGGACGCTGGTGCCCACCAGCGGGGAGCCCGGCGAGACCACCGCCTCGTGCAGCTCCCAGCCCGGGTCGTCGGACGGGGGCGGGTCGCCGCCGGCCGTCCCGGCCCCGCCGACGTTACCGTCGGACCTCCCCCGCCCGGCTGCCTCCAGCCCCCGGAACCGCCGCAGCTCGGCGATACGGTCGACGACGCCGGCGAAGGTGAGGCGGTCGCCGGCCGCCAGCCGCTCGGCCGGCGTCACCGGCGCCACGGTGCCGGTCTCCCGCTCGATGCGCACCAGGAAGAGGCCCGGCAGTCGCCGGAGCCCGGCCTCCTCCACGGTCTCGCCGGCGAGCTCCGAGCCCGGCGGCACCCGCATGTCGGCCACGTACTCCCGCGCCTTCTCCTCGGGCGACTTGGCGGGCTCGCGGTCGGGCAGCAGCCTCGGCCCCAGCGCCACGAGGTACGCGAGCCCCACGGCCGCCAGCGGCAGCCCCACCAGCGCGAGCTCGAAGAAGCCGAGCCCCTCCAGGCCGTGCGAGCGCAGCAGCTCGTCGGCCACCAGGTTGGTCGAGGTGCCGAGCAGCGTGCAGACGCCCCCGAGGATGGAGGCGTAGGAGAGGGGGATCAGCACCCGGGAGGGGGAGACGCCGTGCCGGCGCGCCCACCCCGTCACCGCCGGGATGCCCATGGCCACCACGGCCGTGTTGCTGACGAAGGCCGACGAGGAGGCCGCCGCGCCGCCCAGCCGGGCCAGGGTGGCCCTGAGGCCGCCGCCGCGGCCCAGCACGCCGGCGGCCGCGCGCTCGAGGACGCCGGTCGCCCGCAGCCCGGCCGCCACCACGAAGAGCCCGGCCAGCGTCACCAGCACCGGGCTCGCGAAGCCGCGCAGCGCCGTCTCCATGTCCAGCACGCCCAGGGCGACGAGGGCGGCCAGGGCCGTCGCCAGCAGCACGTCGGGGCTCAGCACCTCGGCGGCGAGCCCCGCGACGACGAGGACGAGGACGGCCAGGGCGAGGAGGGCGTCGGGGGTCACG
>CAYZLN010000088.1:4117-5561 GCA_964479295.1 uncultured Gemmatimonadota bacterium | reverse complement strand
TGCGCCTGGTGCCCGACCCGGCGCTGCTGCGCCGCCGCCGCGACGGCGTGATCCTGGAGGCCAACCGTGCCTTCGCCGACCTCCTGGGCGAGCCCCGGGAGGAGCTCCTTGGCGAGCCCCTGGAGGCGATCGACCTGGAGTTCCTCGGCGACAGGCGGCAGGCGTACCTCGAGGCGCTCCGGGGCGACGGCGAGGTCCGCGACGTCCCGATCCACGTCGCCGCCGGGGGCACCCGGCGGCACCAGCTCATCTCGAGCCGCCTCGTCGAATACCGGGGCGAGCCCTGCATCTTGAGCGTCGCCAAGGACATCACCGACCGGGAGCGCGCCCAGCAGCGGCTGGAGGCGAGCGAGCGCCGGTACCGGCGCCTCTTCGAGCGCAACGTGGCGGGCACCTTCCGGACGGCCCTGGACGGCACGATCCTCGAGTGCAACCAGGCCTTCGCCGAGATGTTCGGCTTCGACTCGCCCGAGGAGGCGCAGGGGCGCTCGGCCCGGGAGCTGTACGCCACGCCCGGCGAGCGGAACGGGCGCATCGAGCGGCTGCAGCAGGAGGACGCGCTGGTGGGCGTCGAGCTGGAGCTGGAGCGCAGGGACGGCTCCCGAATCTGGGTGCTGGAGAACTCCTTCCTGGTGGACGACGGGGACGGGCAGCCCGAGAACATGGGCACCCTCGTCGACATCACCGACCGCAAGCAGCTCGAGGGCCGGCTGGAGCGGATGGCCCACCGGGACTCGCTCACGGGCCTCGCCAACCGGCGACGGCTGCGGGAGGAGGCCGAGAAGGCGCTGGCCCGGGCCGACCGCGAGGGCCAGCGCGTGGGGCTGATCTTCCTCGACCTGGCCCGCTTCAAGCGGGTCAACGACACCCTGGGGCACGCCGCCGGCGACGAGGTGCTGGTGATGGCGGCCAAGCGGCTCGAGAGCTCGATGCGCGAGGCCGACCTGGCGGCGCGCGTCGGCGGGGACGAGTTCGCCGCCCTCGTCCCGGGCGTCGAGTCGGAGGAGGACCTCCGCAGGGTGGCCGAGCGCTTCGACGTCCGCTTCGCCGACCCCTTCCGGGTGGAGGACGCCACGGTCCACCTCGATCTGCGGATGGGGCTGGCGCTGTACCCCGACCACGGCTCGAACTTCAGCGAGCTCCTCTCCTGCGCGGACCACGCCATGTACGAGGCGGACCTGACGGGCGGCGACCCCATCGCCGTCTACGAGTCGGTGATGGGGCCGGGCCCGGAGGGCGGGCTCGCCCGGGAGGAGGCGCTCCGGGAGGCGCTGGACCGCGACGAGCTGAGGCTGCACTACCAGCCGATCTACGCGGCCGCCGACGGCACCCTCCGGGGGGCCGAGGCGCTGGTCCGGTGGCGGCATCCGGAGGCCGGGCTCCTGAGCGCCGCCGAGTTCGTCCCCCTGGCCGAGCGGTCGGGGCTGATCCGGCGGCTGGACGA
>CAYZLN010000088.1:0-4017 GCA_964479295.1 uncultured Gemmatimonadota bacterium | reverse complement strand
CCGCCGAGTTCGTCCCCCTGGCCGAGCGGTCGGGGCTGATCCGGCGGCTGGACGAGTGGGTGCTCCGGGCGGCGGTGCGCCAGCTCGGGGAGTGGGAGAAGGCGGGCGACGGCCCCGAGTGGCTCTCGGTGAACCTCTCGGCCTCGAGCCTGGCGAGCACGGAACTGGCGGATTTCGTCGCCGGCCTCCTCGCGGCGGCCGGCGTCCCGGGCGAGCGGCTGGCCGTGGAGATCACCGAGCGGGTGGCCCTGCGCGACCCGGAGGAGGTCTCCGAGACGCTGGACCGGCTCCGGGGGCGGGGGGTGCTGGTGGCCGTCGACGACTTCGGCACCGGCCACGCGGTGCTGGCCTACCTGCGGCAGTTCGTCGCCAACATCCTGAAGCTGGACATGGTCTTCGTCCAGCAGATGGAGGAGCAGCCGCGGGACGAGGAGCTGGTGGCCGGCATCACGGCCCTGGGGCGCCAGCTCGAGATGGAGGTCGTGGCCGAGGGCGTCGAGAGCGGCCTCCAGCGGGACCGGCTGCGCGACGTGGGGGTGGACCTGGTGCAGGGCTATTTTCTCGGGCGGCCGGTGCCCCCGGAGGACCTCCCCAAGGAGTAGGGACACGGTTCGCGGCCCGGCCCCGACCCACGGACCCCGGGTCGGTTCGGGCGACGTCCGGCGGCGGGGTCGTCCCCGGCTTGGCACCGGCGCTCGGCTTGACTACAGTAGTGGCGGGAGCCCCGGATCGACGGATGCTGCACGGGCGGTCGGCATGGTCGGCACCGACGACTCCGCGAACGGCGCTGGACCCCCCCTCTCCGCCTCTTTCCTGACCTCGGTCTTCGAGGCCACCGAGGACGGCCTCCTCGTCGTCGACGACGAGGGCCGGATCCGTCACTACAACCGCCGGTTCGCGGAGATCTGGGACCTCCCGGAGGAGGTGCTGGCGGACCGCTCCGACCGGAAGGCCCTGGAGCACGCGAAGGAGCGGCTGGCCGACCCCGACCCGGACCGGTTCGTCGCCGGGGTCGAGGAGATCTACGAGAGCGAGGGGGCCGAGCTCCGCGACCGCCTCGAGTTCGAGGACGGCCGGGTGATCGAGCGGTACACCCGGCCCGTCACGAAGGCGGGCGAGACGATCGGCCGGGTCTGGAGCTTTCGCGACGTCACCGAGCGCGCGGAGACGATGGCCCGGCTCGAGGCCTCCGAGCAGCGCTACCGGGCGCTGCTCGAGCAGAACGTGGCCGGCGTCTTCTACAGCACCGTCGACGGCGAGTGGGTCGACTGCAACGAGGCCTTCGCCTCGATCTTCGGGTACGACTCGCCGGAGGAGCTGATGGACGGCCCCGTGGAGGCCCTCTACCCGTCCCCCGGCGACCGCGAGGCCCTGCTGGAGGAGCTCCGCCGGGAGGGGGCCGTCTACAACCACGAGCTCAGGCTCGAGCGGAAGGACGGCGAGCCGGTCCACGTGCTCGAGAACTCCCGCCTCCTCGAGGACCCCGAGACCGGACGGCGGGAGATCATCGGCACGGTCATCGACATCACCGAGCGGAAGCACCTGCGGGACCGGCTGGAGGAGATGGCGCTCCACGACGAGCTCACCGGTCTCCCCAACCGGCGGCTGCTGAGGGAGCGCGCCGACCAGGCGATGACCCTCGCCGACCGGCGGGGCGCGAAGGTCGGCCTGCTGTACATCGACCTGGTCTCCTTCAAGATGGTCAACGACAGCCTGGGCCACACCGCCGGCGACCGGGTCCTGGCGGCGGTCGCCAAGCAGCTCGCCTCCCGGGCCCGCGACAGCGACACGCCCGCCCGGGTCGGCGGCGACGAGTTCGTGGTGCTGCTGCCCGAGGTGGACGGCGAGGACGACCTGCGGGCCGCCGCGGAGCGGTTCTCCGAGATCTTCGAGACCCCGTTCCCGACCCCGGAGCGGGCGGTCCACCTGGACGGCCGCATGGGCGGCGCCCTCTACCCCGACCACGCCGGCGACTTCGACCGCCTCCTCTCGAACGCCGACCGCGCCCTCACCCGCGGCCGGAGCGAGGACCAGGCCGTCACGCTGGCGCACGAGGGCGGCGACGCGGCCGCCGCCGAGGACGAGCTCGCCACCGCGGAGGCCCTCCGGGGGGCGCTGGACCGGGACGAGCTCGAGGTCCACTACCAGCCGATCGTCCGGCCCGCCGACGGGGAGACGATCGGCGTCCAGGCCCTCGTCCGGTGGCGCCGGGGGGAGGAGCTGCTGACGGCCGGCCAGTTCCTCGCCACCGCCGAGCGGATCGGCGTCATCCGCGACATCGACCACTGGGTGCTGGAGAGGGTGGCGGAGCAGCTCGCCGCCTGGCGGGAGCGGGGCTCGCTCGAGTGGGTGGGGGTGAACCTCTCGGCCCGGACCTTCAACGAGCCCGGCCTCCCCGCGCGGATCCGCGACCTGCTGGAGGAAGCGGGCGTGGAGGGCTCCCGCCTGGTCGTGGAGATCACCGAGCGGGCCGCCCTGCGGGACCCGGACCGGACCCGCGAGACGATCGAGCAGCTCCGGGGCGCCGGCGTCCGGATCGCCATCGACGACTTCGGCACCGGATACTCGGCGGTCGCGCACCTCAAGCGCTACGCCGCCGATCTGCTCAAGGTCGACATGGTCTTCACCGACGAGTTCGGGCGGGAGGACGGGGACGTGGAGCTGGGGGAGGCGATCCTCGAGCTCGGCCACGCCTCCGGCGTCGAGGTCGTGGCCGAGGGCATCGAGCGCTCCGAGCAGTCGAGGTGGATCGCGGACAGCGACTTCGACTACGCCCAGGGCTTCCACTACGCCCGACCGGTCCCGCCCTCCGAGATCGAGTCGGGGGGCTGATCCCGGCCGTTCAGCCCTCCGCCTCCACCTCCAGGGCGGTCACCGCTTCGCCGTTGAGCTCTCCGTGGTGCACCGACCCCACCGTGAGCCGCCGGTCGCGCGCCGTCACGACCACGTCGCCCACCTCCAGGGCCAGCTCCTCGAAGAGGACGAGGACCAGGGAGTCGTCCCGCACCAGCAGGCCGCCGGAGACGGACCCGTCCGGCAGCTCGACGCGCGTCAGCGCCCCGTGCTGGCGGTAGGTGGCCTCGAAGCGGAGCGTCGACATCTCGGTCTCCCGGTCCGGGCGTCGGCGTCCCCCGCGGCTCTCGTCCGCGGCGGGAACGGCCTTCGGATCGTCACCGTCAGGATGGGGCAACATCCGGTCCGGAGGGCGGCACGCGGCGGAGGGAGGCGCAGAGGTCCGGCGCCTCCGGGGGTCCGGGGGGGAGCGCTGCGGGGCCTGCGCCACACGGACGGCGCGTCCGGGGCGCCCGGAGCCTTGCAGAACGAGGCGGGGCTGGCGGTTCGCGAGGGGGACGCCGCCCGCTGGCGGCTTCCGCCGTCGTCGTGCTATCTTGCGGCGTGTCCGGGCGCCCGCGGGGCGACGCCCCCGACGCGGCCTTTCCGCCCGAGACCCCGGTACCGCCCCGAGCCAGGAGGATCCCGTGACCGACCCGTCCGCCGACCCTTCCCCCGAGCCCCGGCCGTCGCGCGACCTCGCCGCCGGGGGGACGGGGCTGGCCCCCAACGTCGCGGGTGCTCTCAGCTACGCCGTGGGACTGTTCACCGGCATACTCTTCCTCGTGCTGGACAGGGACCGCCCCTACGTCCGGTTCCACGCCTCGCAGTCCATCGTCTTCAGCCTGGCGTGGGTCGGGGTCTGGATCGCCGCGATGGTGGTGGACGTGGCGCTGAGCGCGATACCGGTGCTGGGATGGCTGATGAGCCTGGCGCTGACCCTCGGCCTGACGCTGGCGGCGTTCGTCATCTGGGCGGTCCTCATGTACCGGGCCTACCAGGGCGAGGAGTGGGAGCTGCCCGTGGTCGGCCCCTGGGCGCGGAAGCTCGCCCGAGAGGCGGTCGCGTAGGCCTGACGGGCCCCATCATCCCGACGCGGGAGACCGGAGATGGACCTGGAGCTCGACGGAAGGAGCGCGATCGTCACCGGGGGCACCCGGGGGATCGGCCGGGCCACGGCCGAAG
>CAYZLN010000087.1:0-7474 GCA_964479295.1 uncultured Gemmatimonadota bacterium | reverse complement strand
ACGCCCCCGCCGCCAGGGCGGGCGCCCGCCAGGCCAGACCCGCCGCCCCGGCCACGAGGAAGAGGAGGGCGGCGGCGAAGTGCTGGCCCGGCAGCCGGAACGGGGGCGCCTGGTCGGCCCCGGCCCCGGCCGCGGCGGCCCGGGTCGCGCTCACCGTCGTGTCCCCTCGCGGTTCCCTTCGGGTACCCGGCCCTCCCCACCGGTGAGGGGGAGCCTGCGTCGGGGAGCGTCGACGTCGTCACCGTGGCCGTCCCCGTCCCCGCCGCCGTCGCCCTCGCGGCCGGGGGCCAGCCGCTCCCGGACCTCGCCGGCGAGGGAATCGAACGCCCGCGACGCCTCCGCCTCCGGGGCGTCCTCGACCACGGGGACCCCGCGGTCCTCGGCCTCCCGGACCGCCGGGTCGAGGGGGACCTGCGCCAGCAGCTCCGTCCCGATCTCCCCGGCCAGACGCCGGCCGCCGCCCCGGCCGAAGGGGTGGGAGGTGCGGCCGCACTCGCAGACCGCGCGGCTGAGGTTCTCGATCACCCCCAGGGTCGGCACGTCCAGGGCCCCGAACATCTCCGCGCACTTCCGGGCCTCGCCGACCGCCAGCCGCTGGGGCGTCGTCACCACCAGGCCGCCGTCCACCCGGACGGCGCCGGTCAGGGAGAGGGGCACGTCGCCGGTGCCCGGCGGGAGGTCGACGACCAGCACGTCGAGCTCCGGCCAGACCACGCCGCGGGAGAGCTGGTCGACGGCCTTGGCGACCAGCGGCCCCCGCCAGACGGCCGGCGACTCCTCGCCGAGGAAGAAGCCGAAGGAGACCATCGGCACGCCGTGGGCCTCCAGCGGAAGGACCCGCCCGTCGTCGGTGAGCTCGGCCCGCTCCGGGGCGTCCCCGAGGCCCACCAGGCCCAGGGTCGAGGGGCCGTAGATGTCGGCGTCCAGCAGGCCGGCCGCGACGCCCGATCCCCGCAGGGCGGCGGCCAGGTTCACGGCGACGGTGCTCTTCCCCACGCCCCCCTTGGCCGAGCCGACGGCCAGGATCGCGTCGACCCCCGGCAGGTGTCCGGGCGCCGAGTCGGCCGCCGTCCCGTCGATGCGTCCTCGGTGGTCGCTCATGGGTCTCCGTTTCGCCGAATCGGTCGGGCAGGGGTCCCGCGGCCGCGCCCCGTCCCGCGCGCCGGAAAGGCCGCCGGGAGCGCGCCGGCTCCGGACGGAGCCCCCGGGGATCCGGGCGGCGGGTCAGGGTCCGAGCGTAGGGCCGTCGCCGGCCTGTGTCAAGCTTTACAAGGAGCATAGCTGGAAAACCTTGACAATCCGCGCCCGCCCTCCCTATCCTGGGGCCCATGAGCGACGACGCGCACCGGGGACGCCTGGCGACGTCCGGGCTCGGCGACACGCAGCGCCACCTGCTCGAGCTGCTGAAGCGCGGCGGCGAGCAGAGCGTCGGTGACCTGGCCGGGAGCCTGGAGCTGGCCGCCGAGACCGTCCGGGGCCACATGAACGCCCTGGCCGGGCAGGGGCTGGTGCGTCGGGCCGGGCAGCGCAAGGACGGGCCGGGCCGCCCGGAGATCCTCTACCGGCTGACCGACGAGGCGGAGGGGCTCTTCCCGGACGAGGAGGGCCGCCTCCTCCGCGACCTGACCGCGTACCTGACGGAGGAAGGCCACGACGGGGTGCTCGCGGCCTTCTTCGAGAGCCGCGTGGCGGAGCAGCGCGAGAGGTCGCGCGAGCGCCTCGAGGGCCTGGAGGGCCGGGAGCGCCTCGAGGAGATCGCGGGCATCCTCACCGAGGAGGGCTTCATGGCCGAGGTGGTGGAGGCCGATGGGGGCGAGCCCGGCCTGAGGCTCTGCCACTGTCCCCTCAAGGAGATGGTCGCGGTCTCCCGGATGCCCTGCCGGGCCGAGCTGAGCTGGGTCGAGGAGATGACGGGGACGGAGCTGACGCGCCGGAGCTGGATGCCGGAGGGCGACCGCACCTGCACGTACACTCTGAGATGACGACGCCGACGGAGCCGAGAACCCGAACGAGGAGGAGAAGCCCGATGATCGCACGAGAAGCCGGAGCGACCTGGAACGGGGACCTGGAGCACGGCAACGGGACCGTGCGCTCGGCGACGCGGGAGGAGCCCTACTCCTTCGCCACCCGCTTCGGGGACCGGGAGGGCACGAACCCCGAGGAGCTGATCGGGTCCGCCCTGACCGGGTGCTTCTCGATGGCCCTGGCCCACGGGCTGTCGGAGGCGGGCCACGAGCCCGAGTCGGTGGACGCCGAGGCCCGGGTGGAGTTCGACCCCGACGCGCTGGAGATCCCCCGGATCGAGCTCTCCGTGGAGGGCCGGGTGCCCGGCCTGGACGCCGACGCGTTCCGGGAGGCGGCCCGGGAGGCGAAGGAGAATTGTCCCGTCTCGAAGGCCCTCGCCGGCGTGGAGATCGTGCTGACGGACGCCCGGCTGGCGTAGCTCCGTCCGGCTCGCGCCCCGCCCCGGACCGCGCCCGTCCCCGCATCGAACCGACCATGAGCCTCTACCACCTGAACGTCGCCGTCCACCTGCTGGCCGCCCTCTTCTGGCTGGGCGGGATGTTCTTCCTCGCGCTGGTGGGCGCGCCCGTGCTCCGGAAGCTCGACGACCCCGGGCTCCGGGCGCGGCTCTTCGGCGAGCTCGGGCGGCGGTTCCGGTCCGCCGGGTGGTGGGCCATCGGGGTGCTGGTGGCCACGGGCGTGGCGAACCTCCACTTCCTCGGCGTGCTGGACGCCGACGCGCTCGGCGACCCCGCGTTCTGGTCGAGCGGCTACGGGCGCGCCCTGGCGTGGAAGCTGGGGGGCGTGGGCGCGATGATCGTCACCAGCGCGCTCCACGACTTCGTCTTCGGCCCCCGCGCGGCGGCGGCCCGGGCCTCCGCGGGCGGGGCTGGAGCCGACGACCGCGCGCGGAAGACCGCCGGCTGGCTGGCGCGGCTGAACGCGCTGCTCGGCATCGCGGTGGTGCTGGCGGCGGTCCGGCTGGCCCGGGGCGGATGACGGTCCGGACGAAGCGGGCGTACGAGCCCCCCGAGCCCGACGACGGCGCCCGGGTGCTCGTGGACCGGTACTGGCCCCGAGGCGTCTCGAAGGAGGAGGCGGAGCTCGACGCCTGGGCGAAGGAGGTCGCCCCCAGCGACGAGCTCCGCGAGTGGTTCGACCACGACCCGGAGAGGTGGAACGCCTTCCGCCGGCGCTACCACGACGAGCTCGGCGACCGGAACGACGACGTCGTGGACGAGCTGCTGGAGCTGCACCGGGAGGAAGGCGACCTGACGCTGGTCTACGGCGCCCGGGACACCGAGCACAACAACGCCGTGGCGCTGCGGGACTACCTGCGGCGTCGGGCCGAAGCGGAATGACGGACGGGACGATCGTGCCCGTCCGGGGCGCGACCAGCGGAACGAAGGTTCCGTCCGGGTGGCCGGCGGACGGGTCCGCGAGGGGTCGCGGGTCGGGCCCCGTCCGTCGGATCCGCCGGAGGCGGAACGGAAGGAGATCGCCATGACCCACGCTCGCGAGCTGGCCCGGTTCACGGGGGGCGCTTCCTGGGACGACCTGTCCGACGACGCCCGGCGCGAGCTCAAGATCCGGGTGCTGGACTCCCTCGGCTGCGCCATCGGCGCGGTGGAGGGCGAGCCCGTGCGGATACTGCGCTCCCACATCGACGACTTCGGCGGCGCCGGGCGGTGCACCCTCGTGGGCGGCGGCCGCACCGCCCCCGACCGGGCGGCCTTCTACAACGGGGCCCTCGTCCGCTACCTGGACTTCAACGACAGCTACCTCGCGCCGGGCGAGACCTGCCACCCGAGCGACCACCTGGGGGCGGTGCTGGCGGCCGGCGAGTACGCCGGGCTCTCCGGGCGCGAGCTCCTCACCGCCCTGGCGGTGGCCTACCAGGTCCACTGCCGCCTGAGCGACGTGGCCCCGGTGCGCGACCGGGGCTTCGACCACACCACCCAGGGCACGTTCGCCACCGCGGCGGGCGTCGCCCGGGCGCTGGGCCTGGACGAGGAGGAGACGGCCAACGCCGTCGCCATCGCGGGCACCCCCTACAACGCGCTGCGGGTGACGCGGACCGGCGCCCTCTCGCACTGGAAGGGGCTCGCCATGCCGAACGCGGCCCGATGCGGCCTCCACGCCGCGTTCCTGGCCCGGCGGGGCGTCACCGGCCCGCCGGAGGTCTTCGAGGGCAACAAGGGGTGGCGCTGGACCGTCTCCGGCGACTGGGAGCTGGACTGGTCGTCCGAGGACCTGGAGCGCGTCACGCGCACCGACATCAAGAAGTACAACGCCGAGATCCACTCCCAGTCGGCCGTCGAGGGGGCGCTGGAGCTGCTGGAGGAGCACGATCTGGAGGCCGGCGACCTCGAGCGCGTCGAGCTGGACGTCTTCCAGGTGGCCTACGACATCATCGGCGGCGGCGAGGAGGGGGAGAAGACCACCGTCCGCACGAAGGAGGAGGCGGACCACAGCCTCCCCTACATCGTGGCCGTCGCCCTGCTGGACGGCGGCGTCCACCCGGAGCAGTACGCCCCGGAGCGCATCGACGCCGACGACGTGCAGGACCTGCTGCGCCGCGTCGAGGTACGTCCGGACGACGGCTACTCGGAGCGGTTCCCCGAGGAGCACGCCTGCCGCGTGACGCTGGTGACCCGGGACGGGCGGGAGGTCTCGAAGGAGAAGGCCTCCTACGAGGGCTTCCACGCCGACCCGATGTCCTGGGACACCGTGGAAAGGAAGTTCCGGCGCCTGGCGGCGCCCCACGCCGACGACGGGCTGCAGGACGAGCTGGTGGCCCTGGCCCGCGGGCTCGAGGACGCCGACGTCGCCGACCTCCTGGCGCTTCTGGCGCAGGTGGAGGTGCCGGCCGGCTGACGGCCGGCCGGACGGGGGCGACCCCTTCCCCCGGACCCTCTTCAGGTCGATTTGAAGAGGGGAGGAGAGAGGAAGGGTCCCGTTCCGACGACGAATCCGACAGAGATCCCGAAGGGAGGGACGGACCATGGATACAGACGAGCGAGCCTTCGACTTCCTCCGCCTCAACGACCGCGGCGAGAAGCCCCGCAGCCGGGGCGTCACCGAGATCCGCGGCCCCTACTACGACCCGGTGGGTCCCCGGTACCTCCGGGACATCCTCGACACCGTCGGCCGGTACGTCGACATCTTCAAGTTCAGCGGGGGCTCCTTCGCCCTCATGCCGACGAGCGCCGTCGAGGAGCTGCTCGACGTCTGCCACGAGCACGACGTGAAGGTCTCCACCGGCGGCTTCATCGAGACCGTCGTCACGCGGGGCCCGGAGGCCGTCGACCGCTACCTCGAGGAGTGCGCCGAGCTGGGCTTCGACATCGTCGAGGTGTCGAGCGGCTTCCTGTCCATCCCGATCGACGACCTCGTGCGCCTCACCGGGAAGGTCCAGGGGGCCGGCCTGAAGGCGAAGCCGGAGATCAACATCCAGTTCGGCGCCGGCGGGGCCAGCCGCGTCGAGGAGCTGGAGGCCGAGGGGGTCCAGGACCCGGGGGCGGCCATCCGCGAGGCGAAGCGGCACCTGGACGCCGGGGCCTACATGATCATGGTCGAGTCGGAGGGGATCACCGAGCAGGTCCGGGAGTGGCGGACCGACGTCATCGCCGAGATCGCCGACGAGCTGGGCCTGGAGAAGGTGATGTTCGAGGCCGCCGACCCCGAGGTCTACGAGTGGTACGTCAAGAACTTCGGCCCGGACGTCAACCTCTTCGTGGACAACTCCCAGATCGTGCACCTGGAGTGCCTCCGCTCGGGCATCTGGGGCACCAAGAGCCTCTGGGGCCGCGTGCAGACGTACAGGGGCGACGGGAGATGAGGGCTCCGTGACCGGACGCCGCCGTCGGGAGCCCTCGTCGCCGGTGTCGGGGCCGGCGCTCGTGCCGGCCCTCGTGGCCGCCTGCGCGGTCCTCGTGGTCGGATGCGGCGAGCCCGGGGACCGCACCCCGGCCCCGGACGACGCCCGGAACGACGGGGCCCGTCCCGTTGCGGGCGCGACGGACCGGGCCCCGCCCCCCACGACCGAGGGCGGCGATTCTGTGCGCGCGGTCTACGTCCCGGCGTACTCCCACATCTACCACGGGAGCGAGGGGGAGGCCTACCAGCTCACGACCACGCTCTCCGTCCGCAACACCGATCCGGAGCGGTCGATCACGCTCCGGGCGGTCCGCTACTACGACACGCGGGGGGAGATCGCCCGGAGGTTCCTCGACGAGCCCCGTCGGCTGGGCCCCCTCGGCACCGTCGGCTACGTGGTCGAGGAGGCCGACACGACGGGCGGCTCCGGCGCCAACTTCATCGTGGAATGGAGCTCCGAGGAGCCGGTGAGCCCGCCGGTGATCGAGGCGGTCATGATCAGCACGCGATCGGGCCGCGGCGTGTCGTTCACCAGCCGGGGGGTTCCGATCGAGCGTCCGGCCCGCTGAAGACCGGGGGCCGCGCGACTCCGGGCGGCCTCTCGTCTCCGGACGCCGCCCTCGCCGGCACCGGACCGCCCCGCTCAGCCCCTCCGTCCGGCGCCCTCCTCCCCGGCCGGGCCGTGCCCCAGCGAGGGGGCGAGCCTCCGCACCCCGAAGGCGACCAGCAGCGCCAGCCCGAAGGCGCAGACCACCAGGGGGCCCGTCGGCAGGTCGGACTCGTACGAGACCACCAGCCCGAGCACCGTGGCCGCGGTCCCGGTGGACCACGCGATGGCCAGCAGCGCGCCGGGGCGATGGGTGAAGAGGAAGGCGATCACCGCCGGCACCACGAGGAAGGTGAAGACGAGCAGCACGCCGGCCACGGTCACCGACGAGGTGACGACGACGCCGAACAGCGCGTAGAAGAGGAAGTCCCACCAGCGGATCGACCAGCCCTCCTCCCGCGCCCGTTCCGGGTCCAGGGAGATGGTGAGGAAGCGGTCGCGGAAGACCCAGTGGAGGGCGCCGATGGCCGCGTAGATGGCGGCGGTCTTCAGGACCGTGGGCCACGTCACCCAGAGCAGCGATCCGGTGAGGACCTCCTCGACGTGCTGGGCCCCGCGGGGCGCCTGGGCGGCCAGGAGGATCGTGGCCGCGGAGGCGACCACGTAGACGATCCCGATGATCGCCTCCTGCGTGATGTACCGGTGCCGCACGCGGGAGACGCTGAAGATCGCCGCCGCCACCAGGGTGGCCGCCAGCCCGACCGCGTACTCGGCCAGGTCGGGGGAGATCCCCACGGCGTCGGCCAGCGCCGGGGCCAGGCCGAAAGTGGCCGCCGTCCACCCCAGGGCCGCCACCTGCGCCAGCGCCAGGTCGACGAAGATCACGCCCCGGGCGATGATGTGGACGCCGAGGTAGCCGTGGATGCCGACCAGGACCAGCGCCGCGACCAGCGGCGTGAGCATGACCTCCGTCACGGCCGGTCCTCCCCGCCGAAGGCCTCGGCCAGCCGGGAGACCCAGAGGTCGATCAGGGCGAAGTAGTCG
>CAYZLN010000086.1:0-7592 GCA_964479295.1 uncultured Gemmatimonadota bacterium | reverse complement strand
CGCGACGGCCTGTAGGGATCGGGTCCGGCCACCGCCCAGCGACGGCCGGGGGCAGCCATTCTAGCCGGCGGCGCCGGGACGGAAAAGGGCGGACGGCCGCGCACAGGCCCGCGTTCGGAGACCCGGGGCGGGCGCCGGCGGGAGAGGCGGCCGGCGCGAGAGGCTCGAGGGCGGACGCCGGGTTCGGCCCGACGGCCGCCCGTGACCCGTCAGCCGCGGTACCGGCGGCTCATCTCGTCCAGGAACTCCCGTTCCTCGTCGGTGAGCGAGTCGAGGCCGTGCTCCCGGATCTTGTCCAGGATCCGGTCGACCTCGTCCAGGGTGTCCTCGTCGGGGGGCGAGCCGCCGTCCGGCTCCGCGCCCCCGCCCCGGTCGCCGCCGGCCGCCGGGAAGCGGATCTCCCGACCGCCTTCCGTCCCGGCCGACGGTCGTCCCCGGGAGGTCGTCCGCCGGGAGCGGGGGCCCGAGGCGCCTCCGTCCGAGGGGCGGACCGCGGCGACCGCCCCCTCGATCCGGTCGAAGACGGCGTCCAGGGCCCGGGAGACCCGTCCGCCCCAGCGGAGGTAGGCGAAGCCGGTGACGAGCCCGCCGAGGTGGGCCCAGTGGGCCACGCGGCCGCCGCCGTCGCCGAAGAGGCTCGCCGAGGTGCTCACGAACGCGAAGGCGGCCAGGATCCCCACGAACCACTTGGCCCGGATCGGGAGGACCCCCCAGATGTAGACCTTCGCCTCGGGCCACTCCAGCGCGAAGGCCAGCATCACGCCGAAGATGGCGCCCGACGCCCCCACCACCATCGTCTCCGGCGCCACCGCCGGCGTGGGCAGGAGGGCGAGCGAGATCAGCGCCCCGCCCAGCCCCGCCACCAGGTAGAACTTCAGGAACTCGCGCCCGCCCCACGCCCGCTCCAGCGGCGGGCCGAAGAAGAAGAGGACGAGCATGTTCACGAAGACGTGCCAGAAGCCCCCGTGGACGAACATGTACGTGACGGGGGACCAGGGGTGGGTCAGGAGCCCGCCGGGCGAGAAGCCGAAGGCCTCGATCGTCCACGCCCGGGGGAGAAGCTGCACGGCGTTGAGCAGCCAGATCGCGCCGTTGGCGACGAGCAGGCGCTTGACCCAGGGGGTCATGGAGAACGACCCCAGGAGGCGACCTCCGCCGCCGGAGCCGCGGGACCCTCCGCCGGGGCGGTAGCTGTAGGAGCGGTCGGCGTATCCCATGGACCCTTTGCAACCCGTGGTCGGTGCGACTGTTCCCGCCGCGCGCCGCCCGGGGCGGGGCCCCGGCCGACCGGGCCGGCGTTCAGCCAGGGGGGCGGCGGCGTCCCCCGGGCACCTCAGCCCGGCTCCACCGCCGAGCGCACGATGCGGTCGCAGAGCTCCGGGAACTCGATGCCCGCCGCCGCGGCCGCCTGCGGCAGCAGGCTGGTGGAGGTCATCCCCGGCAGGGCGTTGGCCTCCAGGCACCAGCTCTCGCCGTCCCCGTCCAGGACGAAGTCGACGCGGCTGAAGCCGGAGAGCTTCAGGGCGCGGTGGGCGCGGAGGGCGAGCTCCCGCGCCCGGACGGCGGCCTCGTCGGGGATGTCGGCCGGGAAGATCTCCTCGGCCATCCCCGGCTGGTACTTGCACTCGTAGTCGAAGATCTCGTGCTCGGGGACGATCTCCCCGACGGGGAGCGCCTCGCCGTCGACGACGCCGACGGTGATCTCCCGGCCCTCGACGAAGGCCTCCGCCATCACCTCGTCGCCGAACGACCGGGCGCGCCGCTCGGCCCCGTCCAGCCCCCGACGGTCGTCGACCACCGTGAGCCCCAGGGTCGAGCCCCCGGCCGTCGGCTTCACCACCACCGGGAACCCCAGCGCCTCCAGCTCCTCGTCCGACGCCGGCAGGGAGGTCCAGGCGGAGGTGGGGACCGAGGCGTGGCGGAAGAGCCGCTTGGAGACGTCCTTGTCCATCGCCAGCGCGCAGCCCAGGTGCCCGCTCCCGGCGTAGGTCACGCCCGCCAGGTCCAGGAGCGCCTGGACCGTGCCGTCCTCCCCCGGGCCGCCGTGGAGGGCGACGAAGACCACGTCCGCCCCCGTGACCTCCGGCCAGGTGGCCACGTCGGGCGGGATCCCCGGCCCGCCGTCCCGGGCGCCCTCGGGGCGAGGGTCCGGCGGCGTCGTGCCCACCCCTTCCTGCAGCAGCCGCTCCTCCTCCTCGCGGGCCATCGGCCCCTCGGCCGGGTCGACGCCCGTCACCTCGTGGCCCGCGCGCCGCAGCGCCCGGGCCACCTGGACGCCCGAGGCGAGCGAGACCTCCCGCTCGGCCGACGCGCCGCCCATGAGGACGGCGACCCTCATTCGCCCATCACGTGGTGGAGGAGGTCGTAGCGGGTGAGGATGCCGACGATCTCGCCGTCCTCCTCCACGAGCACGGCGGGGACCTCCCGGGTGAGGCGGCGGTTCAGATCGGCCGTCTCCGCCCCCACCGCGACCACGGGGAACGGGTCCCCGGCCACCTCCCCGACGGGCCGGTCGAGGAGGTCCGGGTCCCGGAGGACCGCCGACATCAGCTCGCCCTCGCGCACGGAGCCCACGTTCCGGCCGTCCTCGAGCACCGGCACCTGCGAGACGTTGTACGTCTCGATGAGGTTCAGGGCCTCCCGGACCGGCTCCCCCGGCGCCACCGAGACCAGGGGGCGCGGCGGCTCGCCGTCCTTGCTCGCCAGCAGGTACCCGGCCGTGGCCCGCTCGGGGCGGAGCATGCGGTTCTCCCGCATCCACTCGTCGTTGTAGAGCTTGGAGAGGTACCGCTCGCCGGTGTCGCAGAGGACGCACACCACGCAGGCGTCCGGGTCGTCCAGCTCCTGCGCCACGTCGACGGCGATCCGGACGATGAGGCCGGTGGACCCCCCGACGAAGAGGCCCTCCTCCCGGGTGACGCGCCGGGCCATCAGGAAGGACTCCCGGTCGCCCAGGGTGCGGAACTCGTCGATCACGTCGAAGTCGAGGGTCGAGGGGATCTTGTCGTTCCCGATCCCCTCGACCTTGTAGGGGGCTCCCTCGACGGTCTCGCCGCTCTCGTGGTAGTGGTGGAAGATCGAGCCGTCCGGGTCGCCGGCAATCACCTCCACGTCGGGGTTCTTCTCCTTCAGGTAGCGGGCCACCCCGGTGATGGTCCCCCCGGTGCCCGGCGACGCGACGAAGTGGGTCACCCGGCCGTCGGTCTGCTCCCAGATCTCCGGGCCCGTCGTCTCGTAGTGCGCCCGGGGGTTCGCCTCGTTGTAGAACTGGTCCGCCAGCACGGCGTCGGGGCGCTCGTCGGCGATGCGCCGGGCGACGTTCACGTAGTAGTCGGGGTGGTCGGGGTCGACGGCGGCGGGGGTGACGATGACCTCGGCGCCGTACCCCTTGAGGAGGCGGACCTTCTCGGCGCTCATCTTGTCCGGGATGGTGAAGATGCACCGGTAGCCCTTCACCGCCGCGGCCAGCGCCAGCCCGACGCCGGTGTTGCCCGACGTCCCCTCCACCACCGTGCCTCCCGGCTCGAGCTCGCCCGCCTCCTCGGCCGCCTCGATGATGGCGGTCCCGATGCGGTCCTTCACCGAGCCGCCGGGGTTGAAGAGCTCCGCCTTCCCGTAGACGGGGGTGCTGGCCCCGTCCACGACCCGGCGGAGACGCACCAGCGGGGTCCACCCGATGGTCTCGAGGACGTCGTCGTGCGGCCTCGGGTGCGGGACCTGGCTCACCTCTCGGCCCTCCCTGTGGCTCTCGGCGTCGACGCGGGGGCGGCCGCCGGGGGCGTCGGGGCCCGGGCCCCTCGCAGGCTCACGGCTCGGGCGCCGGACGGGCGGCCGTGTCCGACCGGGCCTCCGCCGCCATCGGGTACCGGACGGGCAGCACCGCCCACACGGCCACCGGACGGTCGCCCTGCCGGGCGGGACGATACTCCAGCTTCCGGGCGCCGGCCAGGGCGGCGGAGTCGAGGGCCGCGTGGCCGCTGGAGTCCAGGACGTAGGCGGAGTCGACCCGGCCCCGTCGGTCGATGTGGATGCGGACGCGGGTCTCGCCGCCGACCCCCTCCCGCCACGCCTCGGGGGGATACCGGAACGGCGAGCGCTCGTTCTCCATGACGGGCATGTGGAACGAGCCGCCGGACATGCCGACCTTCAGCCCGCCGAGGACCGGCGTGACCGTGTCCGCGCACCCCGGCGCCGCCACCACGAGCGGGATCAGGAGACCTGCGGCCCACCGGCTCATCGGCCGCGGCCGGGGTCGGTCACGCCTCGTCCTCGTCGTCGCCGTGCAGGCGCTTCAGCTCGGCCAGGGCGTTCAGGGCGTCCAGGGGCGTCATCCGCTCCGGGTCCAGCTCCTCCAGCCGGTCCAGCGCCGGCGACGAGGCCCCGGACGCGGCCTCCGCGAAGAGGGGGAGCTGGTCTTCGTCCTCGGACACGAGGCGCGCCAGCCGGCTCCCCGCGCCCGACGGGCCGTTCTCGAGCTCGTGGAGGACGGTCCGGGCCCGGTCGATCACCGGCTGCGGGACCCCGGCGAGCCGGGCGACGTGCACCCCGTAGGACCGGTCGCATCCCCCGGGCTCCAGCCGCCGCAGGAAGACGATGCCGTCCCCCGTCTCCCGGACGGCCACGTTGTAGGCGGTGACGCCGTCCAGGCGGTCCGTGAGCTCCACCAGCTCGTGGTAGTGCGTGGCGAAGATGGTCCGGGCGCCCACCTCGCCGTGGACGTGCTCGGTGACCGCCCAGGCGATGGAGACGCCGTCGTAGGTCGAGGTCCCGCGGCCGATCTCGTCCAGCAGCACGAGGCTGCGGTCGGTGGCCGCGTTCAGGATCGTGGCCGTCTCGGTCATCTCCACCATGAAGGTGCTCTGGCCCCGGACCAGGTTGTCCGAGGCCCCCACCCGGGTGAAGATCCGGTCGCACAGCCCCACCCGCGCGGCGTCGGCGGGCACGAAGGCCCCCATCTGGGCCAGCAGGACGATCAGGCCGACCTGCCGCAGCACCGTGGACTTCCCGGACATGTTGGGCCCGGTGAGGATCATCACCCGCTCGTCCCGGTCCAGCACGACGTCGTTGGGGATGAAGTCCTCGCGGGCCAGCACCTCCTCGACCACCGGGTGGCGCCCGCCCTCCACCTCCAGCCGGAAGCCCTCGTCCACCTCGGGGCGGACGTAGTCGTTCCGGGCCGCCACGTCCGCCAGGGTCGAGTGGACGTCCAGCTCGGCGACCCGGGACGCGGTCTCCTGGATCCGGTCCACCTCGGCCGAGAGCCGCTCGCGGAGGCGGCGGAAGAGCTCGACCTCGAGCTCCTCGATCTCCTCCGTCGCCGCGACGACCTCCTCCTCCCACTCCTTCAGCTCCGGGGTGAAGTAGCGCTCGGCGTTGGTGAGGGTCTGCTTGCGGTGGTAGTCGTCCGGGACCCGGTCCAGGTTGGCCTTCGTCACCTCGATGTAGTAGCCGAAGACCTTGTTGTGGCCCACCTTGAGGCTGTCGATGCCCGTGCGCTCCCGCTCCCGCTGCTCGAGCGACGCGATGTGGTCGACGGCCTCCCGCTTCCGCCGGCGCAGCTCGTCCAGCTCCTCGGAGTGGCCCTCCCGGATGACGCCGCCGTCCTTCAGCGCCTGGGGGGCCTCCGGGTCGACGGCGTCCTCCACCTCCTCCCGGAGGTCCTCCAGGAGGTCGAAGCCCTCCACCAGCGCGCCGAGGCGGCCGGAGGAGGACCCGGCCGCCGCCTCCCTGACCTCCGGCAGCGCCTCGAGAGAGCCGCCGAGCGCCAGCAGCTCCCGGGGGTTCACCCGCGCCGTGGAGATCTTCCCCGCCAGCCGCTCCAGGTCCCGGACCCGCGAGAGCCGGTCCCGAAGCTCCCGGCGCCGGCCGGCGTCCTCGACGAGCTCGGCCACCGCCTCCTGGCGCTCGCCGATCTCGTCCACCTCCACCAGGGGCCGGAGCACCCGTCGCCGGAGCAGCCGCCCCCCCATGGCCGTCTCGGTCCGGTCGAGCACCTCGAGCAGCGTGCCGCCGCCCTCGGGGCGCAGCGGCTCGACCAGCTCCAGGTTCCGCCGCGTCATGTCGTCGAGGTGCATGAAGCGTCCGGTCCGCTCGACCCGGGGCGGCCGGAGGTGGTCCAGCCCCGAGGGCCGCACCTCCCGGAGGTAGGAGACGAGGGCGCCGGCGGCGCTCACGAGATGGGGCTCCTCCTCGACGTCGAGCCCGAAGCCCTGGAGGGAGGCCACGTCGTAGTGGCGCTCCAGGGTCTCCTCGGCGATCCCGGGCTCGAACTGCCACCCCTCCCTTCGCGTCCGGGCCCAGCGGCCCTCGGGCACCTCGTCGCGCCCGGAGGAGGCCACCACCTCGGAGGGCTCGAGCCGGGCGAGCTCGTCCTCGAGCCGGGCGGCCGAGCAGTCCCACAGCTCGAACTCGCCGGTGGAGAGGTCGGCGGTGGCCACGGCCACCGGGTCCTCGCCCATGACCGCGGCCACGAAGTTGTTCCGCTTGGACTCCAGCAGGGAGTCCTCCAGGACCGTCCCGGGGGTGATCACCTCGACCACCTCCCGGTCGACCAGGCCGTCGGCCTGGGACGCGTCCTCCACCTGCTCGCAGACGGCGACCCGGTGGCCCTTCTCGAGCAGCCGCGGGACGTACTCGTCGATCGCCTTCACGGGGATCCCGGCCAGGGGGATGTCGGACTCGTTGCCGTTGTTCCGCGACGTGAGGGTGAGGCCCAGGATCCGGCTCCCCTGCCGGGCGTCCTCGAAGAACATCTCGTAGAAGTCGCCCACCCGGAAGAAGAGGAGGGCGTCGGAGTGCCGGGACTTGATGTCCAGGTACTGCTGGATGAGGGGCGTGTAGCCCGTGGCCCCCTCGGCCGTCCGCGCGTCGGCCCCGTCGCCGTCGGGGCCCTGCGTCCCGGCGCCCGCCGCCCCGTCGGCGGCGTCGTCCGTCGGCGCGTCCTCCGCGGTGCCGCGGGTGTGGCCGGCGTCCGTGGTCTCGGCGTCGGTCATGAGCCGTCCTCGGGCGATTCGGTCTCCACGACGATGGCGCGGAACCCCTCGTCCTCGATCCGGCCGGCCTCGGCCTCGGCCTCGGCCTCGGCGGCGAAGGCGCCGACCAGGACGCGGATCAGCCCGTCGGCCGGGTCCCGGGCCGTCAGCCGCGCGTCGAACCCGGCCTCGGCCGCCCGCTCCCGGAGGGCCTCGGCCGACGACCGCGCCCCGAAGGCGCCGAGCTGGACGGCGAAGGCGCCCCCGTCCGCCCCGGTCGCGTCCCCGCCGTCGACCGCCACGCGGCCGTCGGCCGGGCCGGCGTCCCCCCAGTCCGGCGTCCCGTCCCCGCGGCGGCACGCCTCGACGGCCGGGGCGACCGCCTCGACGAGCCGCCCGGCGCCGTCCGGCGCGGCCTCGGAGGCGCGTCGGTACGCGTCGCAGGCGCCGGCGCCCTCCCCCGCGGCCTCCCGGACCCGGCCCGTCCACAGCCACGCCTCGGCGGCCAGGTCCGAGCCCGGCACGTCGGCCCGGAGGGTGGCGAGCTCCTCGAGCGCCCGGTCGTGGCGCCCCTCGGCCAGGTGGAGCTGGGCGAGCCGCAGCCGGGCCCGGGCCCCCTCG
>CAYZLN010000085.1:6013-7617 GCA_964479295.1 uncultured Gemmatimonadota bacterium | reverse complement strand
TCGCCCGAGCCCATCACCAGGATCCGGGGGTCGAACTCCGGGAACTCCTCCCGGACGGTGAGGACGGCCTCGCAGAGGTTGACCGTCCCGCCGGCGTTGACGCGCATGGCCTCCTCGGCCTGCTGGCGCGCCAGGGCGCCGGACGCGAAGCCGGCGAGGTGGTAGATCCGGTCGGGCTGGACCGCGGCCAGCACGCGGAAGAGCTCGTCGTGGTCCCGGACGTCCGCGGCCTTCCACTCCACGGCGGCCATCTGCGACGAGGTCAGCACGCTCCGGGTCGGCGGCAGGGTGAGGGCCGAGGCGGAGACGTCGTCCCCGCGCTCCAGGAGGTGTCGGAGCAGGTGCTCCCCGACGAAGCCGTCGGCCCCGGTGACGAGCGTCCTCACGGGCTCCCCCCGGCCGGGCGGCCCCGGGCCCACCGGGCCAGCTCCCGGGCCGCGTAGGTGACGACGAGGTCGGCCCCGGCCCGCTTCATCGCGAGGGCGGCCTCCCGCTGCACCTCGTCCGCGTCGATCCATCCCCGGTCCCCGGCCGCGCGGATCATGGCGTGCTCCCCGCTCACCGAGTACGCCGCCACCGGCACGTCGAAGGCGTCCTTCACCCGCCGGACCACGTCGAGGTAGGCCATCGCGGGCTTGACCATCACCAGGTCGGCCCCCTCCTCGACGTCGAGCGCCACCTCGCGCAGCGCCTCGGACGCGTTGGCCGGGTCCATCTGATACCCCCGTCGGTCGCCGAAGGCCGGCGCCGAGTCGGCGGCGTCGCGGAAGGGGCCGTAGAAGGCGCTGGCGTACTTGGCCGCGTAGGAGAGCACGGCCACGTCGGCGTGGCCCTCGTCGTCCAGGGCCTCGCGGATCGCCCCGACCCGGCCGTCCATCATGTCGGAGGGAGCCACCACGTCCGCTCCCGCCCCGGCGTGGCTCACGGCCTGCCGGGCGAGCAGCTCCAGGGTCGGATCGTTCAGGACCCTTCCGTCCTCCACCACGCCGCAGTGTCCGTGGCTCGTGTACTCGCAGAGGCAGACGTCGGTGACGAGGACCAGGCCGGGAACCTCCTCGTCCAGGCGGCGCAGGGCCCTCTGCACCACGCCGTCCTCGCGCCAGGCCGACGACCCCCGTTCGTCCTTCCGCTCCGGGACGCCGAAGAGGAGCACGGCCCGGACGCCGTCGTCGCGGGCGGCCCGGGCCTCCTCCACCAGCCGGTCCACCGACCTCCGGTGCACCCCGGGCATCGACGGCACCTCGCGGCGGACCCCCTCGCCGGGCTCCACGAAGAGGGGGTAGACGAAGTCGTCCGCCGTCAGGCGGCTCTCGCGGACCAGGTCGCGGATCCCCTCCCTCCGGAGGCGGCGGGGTCGCGTACGCGGGAACGTCACGCCGTCATCCTCCGCCGGCCCGTGCCCGCTCGGCCTCCGTCAAGGCCCGGACCAGGCCCGGGACGGTGTACTCGTCGGCCACGGCGTGGACGGGGAGGCCGAGCTCCCGGGCCGTCCGCGCCGTGATCGGCCCGATGCACGCCACCCGGGCCGGGCCGATCCGCGTCCCCGCCATCCGGACGAAGTTCCGGACCGTCGAGGACGCCGTGAACGTGAGCCAATCGATCTC
>CAYZLN010000085.1:0-5913 GCA_964479295.1 uncultured Gemmatimonadota bacterium | reverse complement strand
TCAGCCCCGCCTCCTCGAGCGACCCCGCGGTGGAGGGACCGATGGCCGCCAGCCGAGCCTCCTCCAGGACCTCCGGCGGGCGACCCAGCCCCCCGAGCTCCTCCAGGACGTGCCGCACGCCGTTCACGCTCGTGAAGACGACCCAGTCGTACGCCTCGACCCGCTCGAGGGCCCTGCGGAGCGGCGCCGCCTCCCGGGGCGCGCTGATGCGGATCGTCGGGTACTCCACCACCCGGGCGCCCCGGTCCCGGAGCGCCCGGACGAGCGGATCCGCCTGGTCGCGCGGCCGGGTGACCACCACCGTCCGTCCCTGCAGGGGCCGCCCGGCGTCCGGCGCGTCGTCGATACCGTCCGTCATCGGCGTTCCCACCCGGGCCGACGCCGGTACGCCGGAACGGGGGCCGGCGGCACCGGGGCCGGGCCGGGGCCGGAGGAGGGAGGCTGCGTCATGGCCCGCGAATATAGATCCGGCCCGCGCGAACGGCCAAGGAGCGGGCCGGACGCGCCGGGCCCCGGAGCGGGGTCGTCGGCGGGAGGCGGGGCGGACACGACGAGGTGATCGGACGGGTCGCCGGGGCCAGGCCCCGGCGCGCTCGGTGGGAGGACGGGGAGGCCGCGGCCGGACGTCCCTACGGTGCCTTCCGAACCTTGTCGGCCTTCAGGCAGCGCGTGCACACCTCCACACGTTTCTTGGCGCCGCCCTCCAGGATCCTCACCTTCTGCAGGTTCGGGTGCTGGCGGCGCTTGGTCCGGTTGTTGGCCGGGCTCACGTTGTTTCCGGTCTGCGGCCCCTTGCCGCAGACGTAGCAGTGGCTCGCCATCGTCGTCTCCTTACGGGGAGGGGTCGCTCGGTCGCAGGTCGCGGATCGGTCGCCGGCTACTGCAGGATGTCGAGGGTCCCCGCCAGCAGGAACGCGGGCACCTGCGGCAGATCCTCCACCGAGGCCGAGTCCACGGCCCCCCGGTTGATCCACTCCGTCCGGATGGAGTCGTTGAAGGTGTAGACCCTGCCCTCCAGGTCGACCCGGTCGCCTGCGTACACCGTGGCCCCCTGCTGGATCAGCTGGCTGCCCATCAGGACGGGGAAGTCGATGGTGTCGTTCAGGCTCACCGTGAACACCCCCCGGCCCAGGCTGCCCGCCACCTCGAGGGAGTCGAGGGTGACGTCCTGGCCGATGGCCTCCTCCGGGGAGGTCGCCAGCCGCTCGGCGTCCGTCCCCGCCGTGTCGGTCGACGTGGTGTCGGCCATCTCCGGCGTCACGGTCTGGTCGAGGGACTGTGCCTGGTCGTACACCCAGTACAGGAATCCGGCGGTGGCCGCGAGGGCCACCACCAGCAAAACCGACGACGTCCCGCGGAACCCCGATCCCGCCATGGATCACGCCCTTTCTCTCGTTCGCGGGCCTGGCTGCCTACTCGCCCCGCTCGATGAGTTCGATCAATGCGATCTCCGCCCCGTCTCCCTCCCGGGCCCCCAGCTTCAGGACCCGCGTGTAGCCGCCGTCCCGGCCCTCGAAGCGCGGGCCGATGTCGTCGAAGAGCTTGGTGAGGATCTCCCGGTCCTGGATGTGGCGTCCCGCCCGGCGGCGGCTGTGGACGTCGTCCTGCTTGGCCAGGGTGACGAGCTTCTCGGCGAACGGCCGCAGCTCCTTCGCCTTGGCCTCCGTGGTGCGGATCCTCTCGTGGCGGAAGAGGCTGGTGGCCAGGTTCCGCAGCGTGGCCTTGCGGTGCTGGGGCTTCCGGCTGAGGCCCCGGCCCTTCTTCCTATGCCGCATCTTCCGCCTCCTCGCTGGCCTCGGCGCCCGCGCCGTTGCCCGCGGCGGGCTCCTCGCGGACGTACAGGTTGCCGTCGTCGTCCCGCTCGAGGGACATGCCGAAGTGGAGCTTGTGGTCGGCGAGCACCTCGGCGACCTCCTCCAGCGACTTCTCGCCGAAGTTGTCCACCTGGAGCATCTCGTCGCGGGTCTTCCGCGCCACGTCCTCCAGGGTGTGGATCTCGGCCTTCTCCAGCGTGTTCCGCGACCGCACCGAGATGCCGTCGAACTCGTCGAGCGGGCTCTCCAGGAGCTCCTGGAGGTCGTCGTCCACGGGCTCGAGGCCCGGCTCGCCCTCCAGCTTCGCGCCGTCGCCGTCCTCGTGACCGGGCTGGGCCACTTCCTCGCCGAAGCGCGTGAGGTAGCCGAGGTGCGTCGCCGCGATCTCCGCGGCGTGCCCCAGGGCGTCGGCCGGGTCCAGGGCGCCGTTGGTCCTGACCTGGACGGTGAGGCGGTCGAAGTCGGTCCGCTGGCCCACCCGGGTCTTCTGCACCCGGAAGTTGGCCTTGGTGACGGGGTTGAAGACCGAGTCCACCCGGATCAGGTCCACCGGCATGTCGTCGGGCACCTCGTGATCCTCGGCCATCACGAAGCCCCGGCCCCGCTTCACCCAGAGGTCCACGCGGAGCGGCCGGTCCTCGGGGCGCTCCTCCTGCAGGTTGAAGAGGACGTGGTCCGGGTCCTCGAACTCCACCGCGGCCGACTCGGTGATGTCGGAGGCCCGCACCGGCCCGGGCTCGTGGACGGCGAGCTCGAGCTGCGCGTCGTCGTAGTCTTCGCCGAGCCGGACCACGAGGTGCTTGAGGTTCTGCACCACCTGGTGGACGTCCTCGGCCAGCCCCTCGACCGCCTGGTGCTCGTGCTGGACCCCGTCCGCCCGGAACCCCCAGACAGCCGCGCCGGGGAGGGAGGAGAGCAGGATCCGCCGGATGGAGTTGCCGATGGTATGGCCGAATCCCCTCTCGAGGGGCTGGAGCCGGAACTCCGCGTACCGTCCGTCGTCGGAGCGCGACTCCTCCTCGATGATGTCGGGGAGTACGAGACCGCTGAGCTGTCTGGTGGACGACATATTCGTTCGCTTCGCTTTCGTTGGAACGTGTGTGTGGCGGTCGATCCGTCCCTGCGTGGTTCCGCGGCGGCGCCCTCCCCCGGCCCGCTCGCCGCCGCGGGGCGGGCCTCGTGCGCCCGCGTCCGAGGGGTCGTCGCCGTGCGGTGGGGTCTCACCGACGGGTGGCCCGTCCGGTGTGCCCGTACGGCGTGGAGGGCGTCCCGGCCCGCCCCGGGTCGGGGGGCGTCCGGCTCTGCTGGCCTCCTACACCCTCCGCTTCTTGGGGGGGCGGCAGCCGTCGTGCGGGATCGGGGTCACGTCCCGGATGGTCTTCACGGTGAGCCCTGCGCTCTGGAGCGCCTGGATCGCCGACTCGCGTCCCGACCCCGGGCCCTGGACGTGCACGTCGACCCGCTCCATGCCCATGGCGACCGCCTCCTCGCCGGCGTTCTCGGCCGCGATGGTGGCGGCGAACGGGGTCGACTTCCGGGAGCCCTCGAAGCCGGACTTGCCGGCGCTCGACCAGGCCACCGTGTTCCCGCTGGTGTCGGTGATGGTGATGATGGTGTTGTTGAAGGTGGCCTTGACGTGGGCGATGCCCTCGGCCTCCACCTTCTTCTTTCCGCCGGACTTGGCCATCCCTCGACCCCGCTCGATGCAGTGTGGTTACTTCTTCGCCGGCGCCTTCTCCTTGCCGGCCACGGTCTGACGCGGGCCCTTCCGGGTCCGCGCGTTCGTCTGTGTCCTCTGGCCCCGGACCGGGAGCCCCTTCTTGTGGCGGATCCCCCGGTAGCACCCGATGTCCATCAACCGCTTGATGTTCATCGACTCCTCGGTGCGGAGGGCCCCTTCCACCTTGTAGCGGTTCTCGATCACCCTCCGCAGCTTGTTCAGGTCGTCGTCCGACAGCTCGTGGGTGCGGGCGTCCGGGTTGACGCCGGTCTCCTCCAGGATCTCCTGGGAGGTCGACCGGCCGACGCCGTAGATGTACGTGAGGGCGATCTCGATCCGCTTGTCCTTCGGCAGATCGACGCCGGCGATCCGTGCCATGTCAGGTCGCTCCCCGTGGTTGGTGGTCGTTCCGTCTCGTCACGCGCGCGGTCGCCGCCCCGGCGGGGCGCGCCGCCGGCCGTCGCCCCGCCCGGGGCGACGTGGCCCGCCGGCCCCTTCTCAGCCCTGCCGCTGCTTGTGCTTGGGGTTGCGCGAGCAGATGACCCGGACCACCCCGTTCCGACGGACGATCTTGCAGTGCTCGCAGATCTTCTTGACGCTCGCTCGTACTTTCATGGTGGCTCACCCGTGGAAAGTGGCTCGACAGGAGCCCCGCAACATACCGAAACCCCCAGCCGGGCTCAAGTTCCGACCGGCCCCTCGTCGGGGCCCGTCGCGTCACTTGTACCGATAGGTGATGCGCCCCTTGCTGAGGTCGTAGGGCGACATCTCGACCTGGACCTTGTCGCCCGGCAGGATCCGGATGTAGTTCATGCGGATCTTGCCGGAGACGTGGCACGTCACCTCGTGGCCGTTCTCCAGCTCCACGCGGAACATGGCGTTGGGCAGGGCCTCGAGGACCTCGCCCGTCATCTCGATGGGTTCCTCTTTAGCCAACGTGCTGTCCCTCTTCCTCGGCGGTGGTTTCCCTTCCCTCGGCGGCGTCCGGCGTCGTCTTCGTCAACACCCTCGGGCCGTCCGCGGTCACCGCCACGGTGTGCTCGAAGTGCGCCGAGAGCGATCCGTCGGCGGTGACCACGGTCCACTCGTCGTCCAGCGTCCGGATCCGGCGCCCCCCGGCGTTCACCATGGGCTCGATGGCGATGACGAGCCCCTCGCGCAGCTCCTGTCCGTGGCCGGGCTTCCCGTAGTTCGGCACCTGCGGGTCCTCGTGGGCTGCATGTCCCACGCCATGGCCGACCAGCTCCCGGATGACGGCGAAGCCACGGCCCTCGACGTACGACTGGATCGCCGCCCCGATGTCGCCCACCCGCCCGCCGGGAAGGGCCTTCTCGATGCCCTTCTCCAGGGCGACCCGCGTGACGTCGAGCAGCTTCGCGGTCTCGTCGTCGACCTCGCCCACCGGCAGGGTGACGGCGTGGTCGGTGAAGAAGCCGTCGAGCTTGACGCCGACGTCCACGGTGACCAGGTCGCCCTCCGCGAGGTCCCGCTCCCGGGACGGGATCCCGTGGACGACCTCCTCGTTCACGCTCGTGCAGAGCGTCGCCGGGAAGCCGTAGAGCCCCTTGAAGGCCGGGGTGGCTCCCGGCTCTTCCCGTATGAACTCCTCGGCGATCCGGTCCAGCCGTCCGGTGGACACCCCGGGCCGCACCGCCTCGGCCACCCGCTCCAGCGTCCGGGCCGCGATGCGGCCGGCCCGGCCGATGGACTCGACCTCCTCGGCGCTCTTGAGGGAGATCACGATCCGAGCCGATCGCGGAGGCGCGCCGTGACCTCGTCGACGTCCCCCGTCCCGTCGACCTCCTCCAGCGGCGCGTCGGCCCCCTCCCGGTACCACTCCAGGACCGGCTCCGTCTGCTCGCGATAGACCTGCAGCCGGCGGCGGACCGTCTCCGGGCGGTCGTCCTCCCGCTGGACGAGGTCCCCGCCGCACTCGTCGCAGGCCTCCTCCGGCCCGGGTCCGGCGACCTCCCCGCACTCCGAGCAGACCCGGCGCGACGTGAGGCGCCGGACGAGCTCCTCCTCCGGCACGTCCAGGTAGACCACGGCGTCGAGCGACTCCCCGAGGTCGTCCAGGATCCGCTCCAGGCGCTCCGCCTGCTCCAGCGTCCGGGGGAAGCCGTCCAGCACGAAGCCGTCGGACGCGCGCTCCGAGGCCAGCACCTCCCGCACGATGCCGAGCACGACCTCGTCCGGGACGAGCTCGCCGGCGTCCATGTACCCGGCCGCCCGCTCGCCCATCTCCGTGCCCTCGCGCCGCGCCGCCCGGAGCATGTCGCCGGTGGCGTACCGCGGGACGCCCAGCTCGTCCGCGATCCGGTCGCCCTGCGTCCCCTTGCCGGCCCCCGGCGGCCCCATGAGCACCAGCCTCATGCCACC
>CAYZLN010000084.1:0-7713 GCA_964479295.1 uncultured Gemmatimonadota bacterium | reverse complement strand
TGACCGTGCGGAAGGTCGGCGAGCGGACGGCGGTGCGGCCGGCGGAGTAGGGGGGGAGAGGAGAGGGCCGCGTCGCGGCGTCGCGGCCGTCGGTCGTCGCGCCCCCCGGAGCCCGATCGGGATCGGAGAGGTGTGAGCCGGGCGCGCCCCGGCCCGATCAGACCCGCTGGAACTTCCCGTCCAGCCGCTCCAGGATCCCCTCGATCCGCCGGCGGTTGACGCCGAAGTCGCCCTTGCCGGTCCGCGACCGCGACCGGAGCGCCACCTCCGTGAGGCCGTCGGCGTCGAGGCGGACCCAGACGGTGAGGTCGTCCACGAACCCGAAGACCCGCGACCGGCACGTGGCGGCCATGAGGCCGCGGGTCTCGTCGGCGTGCTCCAGCGTCCAGCGCGCCCGCTCGTCGATCAGCGCCAGCAGCTCGTCCCAGACGTCGGCGAAGGGGGCGAGGTAGCGGCGCCCGTGCGGGCGGCCGGGCAGACGGGTGTCGGCCCGGTTCTCGGTGAGCCACCGCAGGAGGGTGGGACGGCCGTCGTCGCGGTCGGGGCCCGCGCGCTCGCCGCCGTCGGCATCCGGGTCCCGGCCGCCGGGGGGCGTCGGCTCGTCGCTCACGACGGGCTCCCCGTCACCGGCCGCCGGGCCCCGGGACGGGGCGCGGGGCACCGAGGTGGTGGAACGCGCTTCTCCCGTCACGCTCCGGGCCCTCCCTCCGGGTGCGTGGCTCGCCTGCCGTCGGCTCGTGGGGTTCCATGAGGTTTCGTGCCGACATGATACACGCCGGGTGCCGGCGCGTCACGGGCGGGGGGGTCGCTCCGCTCGACAGCCTGGTTGCCGCTTCGCTTCGCTCCGCGTCTTCCTCCGCTCGACGTCCGTCTCGCTCCGGTTGCCGCTTCGCTCCGCGCCGCGGGGCGTCGCTTCGCGTCTTCCTCGGCCGAGGCGAACCGCGCCACAGCCTCGGTTGCTGCTCCGCATCTTCCTCCGCTCGCTCGCGCTCACTCCGGTTGCCGCTCCGCGTCTTCCTCGGCCGACTCGCTCCGCTCGACAGCCTCGGTTGCCGCCTTGCGCGGGCGCGGGTACGTTCGGCGGTGACCGCCGCAGTCCTCCGCACATCCCACCGATCCGGGCCCCATGCAAGCCGTCGTACCCCTGGCCGGGAAGGGCACCCGCCTCCGGCCCCACACCCACACACGCCCCAAGCCGCTGGTCCGGGTGGCCAACCGGCCCGTGCTCGACCACGTCCTCGACCGGCTGATCGAGGTGGGTGTGGACGAGGTGGTCTGCGTCACCGGCTACCTCCGCGAGCAGATCGTCGAGCACCTCGAGACGGAGTACCCGGAGCTGGAGAAGCACTACGTCGAGCAGGAGGAGCAGGTCGGGACCGCCGACGCCATCCGGGTGGCGGAGCCCCACGTCACGGGGCCGGTGCTCATCGTCTTCGTCGACACGATCTTCGAGGCCGACCTCGGGGTCCTCGAGCGCCGGCCGGACGACGACGGCGTCGTCTGGGCCAAGGAGGTCGAGGACTACCAGCGCTTCGGCGTCATCGTCACCGACGAGGACGGCTACATGGAGCGGATCGTCGAGAAGCCCGACGAGCCCGTCTCCCGCCTGGCCAACATCGGCGTCTACTTCGTGCGCGACCACGAGCTGCTCTTCGAGGGCATCGACCACGTGATGGCCGGCGACCCCTACATGGGCGAGTACTTCCTCACCGACGCCTTCCAGTACATGATCGAGGAGGGCGCGAAGCTCTCGGTGGCCGAGGTCGAGGGGTGGTGGGACTGCGGCAAGCCCGGGACGCTGCTCGAGACCAACCGGGTGCTGCTCGAGCGGGGGCTCGCCCGCGAGCCGGAGCAGGGGGCGGTGTGCACGGGCCCCGTGCTCGTCGACCCCGGGGCCACGGTGGAGGACGCCGAGCTCGGGCCCAACGTCAGCGTGGCGTCGGGGGCGGAGATCCGCCGCAGCCGGCTGGAGGACTGCATCGTGGGCGAGGACGCGGTGGTGACGGACGCCCGGCTGGAGCGGTCGATCGTCGGGGATCACGCCGAGGTGCGGGACGTGGAGGGCCGGGTGAACGTCGGCGACCACAGCACGGTGGCCGGTACGGGGTGAGGCCGGCCGCCCTCGCTTCGTCGACGGCCCCGCGAGCCTGAACCCAGGAGGCGAACCGATGTCGCCGGAGGACCGGGGACGGGAGCTGATCCACGACTGGAACCGCCTGCCGGGCAGCTTCGACTACTCGCAGGTGGACGTGGAGCTGGACGACGAGACGCTCCGCGACGGGCTCCAGAACCCCTCGGTGACCGACCCGACGGTGGAGGAGAAGCGCGAGCTGCTCCACCTGATGTGCGAGCTGGGGATCCACGCCGTCGACATCGGGCTCCCCGGCGCCGGCCCGCGGGCCCGGGAGGCGACGGAGGCCCTCGCGCGGGAGATCGCCGAGCGGGACCTGCCGGTGGAGGCCAACTGCGCGGCCCGGACCGTGGTGGGGGACGTCGAGCCGGTGGCCGAGATCGCCCAGGCCACCGGCCTCCCGATCGAGGCCGCCACCTTCATCGGCAGCTCGCCGATCCGGCAGTACGCCGAGGGCTGGGACGTCGACCGGCTGCTCCGCTCCACCGAGGAGGCGGTGAGCTTCGCGGTGGGCGAGGGGCTGGACGTGATGTTCGTCACCGAGGACACCACCCGGTCCCGGCCCGAGACGCTCCGGAGGCTCTACACGACGGCCATCGAGTGCGGCGCCCGCCGCATCTGCCTCGCCGACACGGTGGGCCACGCCACCCCGCACGGCGTCCGGCACCTCGTCCGCTTCGCCCGGGAGATGGTGGAGGAGACGGGCGAGGACGTGGCGATCGACTGGCACGGCCACCGCGATCGGGGGCTGGGCATCCCCAACGCCCTGGCCGCCATCGAGGAGGGCGTCGACCGGGTGCACGGCACGGCGCTCGGGATCGGCGAGAGGGTGGGCAACGTGGAGATGGACCTGCTGCTGGTGAACCTGAAGCTGCTGGGGATGCACGACCGCGACCTCTCGCGGCTTCCGGACTACTGCCGGGCGACGGCGGAGGCGTGCGACGTGGAGATCCCCCACAGCTACCCGGTGGTCGGGGAGGACGCCTTCAGGACGGGGACGGGCGTCCACGCCGCCGCCATCGTCAAGGCGATCGAGAAGGAGGACGACTGGCTCGCCGACCGGGTGTACAGCGGGGTGCCGGCCGGGGAGTTCGGGCTGGAGCAGACGATCGAGGTCTCCCCGGTCTCGGGCCTGAGCAACGTGAGGTACTGGCTCGACGAGCACGGCTACGACCCTGACGACGAGGATCTCTGCCGGGCGGTCTTCGACCTGGCCAAGCGGAGCGACCACACCCTGGAGGAGGAGGAGATCGAGGCCGAGATCCGCCGGGTGCGGGGCGGCGGCGCGTGAGGGCCGGCCCGCTCTTCCGGCTCACGCTCCTCTTCGTGGGGCTGGCGACCCTCTTCGCCGGCCTCAACCTGACGGCCCGGGGGGCGCCGGTGGCCGCGGTCGCGGCCTCGGCGTCGGGGGCGGCCGCCGCCGGGGTGGCGGCGTGGGCGCTGGTCCGTGGCGACGGGGGGACCGCCGGCCGCGGACCGGGCGACGGGTGAGCCGACGGGAGGGCCGGCCGGACCGTGCAGGTCCGGACGGTGAGCGACCCGAAGCGCATGCGACGATTGGCCGATTGGGGTGTAGACGCCATCGTGACCGACGACGTGAGGCGAGCGGTCGACGAGCTGGGCCCCTGGACGCGGCCGACACCGCGGCCGGAGGCGGAGCCGTCGCCCGGCGACGAGGGAGAGGACGCGTGGTGAGACCCGAGGCGAGGACGGCGAGCGGCGCTCCGCGTCGGCGGACGGCCCGATGCGTCGCCGTCGCGGCGGCCGTCGGAGGGCTCCTGGCGGCGGCCGGCGGCGTGGAGGCCCAGGACGACGAGCGGGTGCCCCGGATCCCGTCCGGGGTCACCCTGGTCGTCGCGCCGGTGCAGTCGGTGGCCCCGGCCCCGTCGGGCGCCTGGCCGGGGGGCGCCGACAGCCGGCGCGAGGCGCTCGCGGCGATGAACTCCGAGGTGGACTTCGCCATCTCCGAGGAGCCGATGGCCCGGGCGTGGACCCCGCCGGGGGACGTCGTGGAGCAGACGGGCCGGAACCCGATGCTCGACGTGGACCCGGAGCAGCTCGCCTACAGGGCTGTGCTGGCCGCCGACGACGACCGGCCGGAGCTGAACGAGCCCCTCCACGGACAGCTCCGGAAGCTGACGGCGCTGCTGGACGCGCGCCTGGTCGCCCTGCCGATGCGGGTCTGGTACGTCGACGCCGACTCGGCGGCCGTCGTGTCCGGAGAGGCCGGGGACGGGGAGGACGGGGACGACGAGGGCGCCGACGACGACTCGGCGTCGGGCGAGGGGCGCGCCGTCGTCCAACTCGCCGTGGTGGACACCCGCGCCGGACGGGTGCTGTGGCGCGGGATCATCGGGGGCGATCCCGCGCCGGTCGATTCCGGCGCGGCCCTGGGCACGCTGGCGTCGAACCTCGTCCGGACCCTGGTCTCCTCGTGAGGGACGACGCGCCCGCCCCCGTCGGGAGCCGGGGCCTGCGGACGCTGATGGCGGCCGCCCTGGCGGCGGTCGTCGGGCTCGCCGCCGCGGGCTGCGAGGAGGAGGCCGAGGGGCCCGAGCTCCCGTCGCCGGCCGACGTGGAGGGGATCTACGGCGACCGCGCCGAGGTCTCGCTCAACGGCAACGTCGTCGACGTGCGGGCCCGTCAGAGCGCGCGCCAGCTCGAGCGCGGCGGGAGCATCTGGGCGCGGGTCGGGCCCTACATCTACCTGTTCTCGCCGCAGACCCAGAAGATCTTCGAGCAGTGGCCGGGCGTGGCCGCCGTCCGCGTCCGGACGGTCACCGGGGGAGAGGGATGGGTCGCCGAGGCGACCCTCCGCCGGGACGCCCTGAACGCCATCACCTGGAACGACGCCCGGCGCCGGGTCGCGAGGGCGCGCGAGAAAGGCACCGAGAAGCCGGGCTACATGGAGGACCTGGTCGACTACGGGGAGGAGCGGACGGACTTCCGCTACAACCCGGGCTACGTCGACGACGGAGGCTGACCCACATAGATCCCGACGACCACCGAACCGAAGGACACGAGACGATGGCACACGAAGTCACGCTGATCCCCGGGGACGGCATCGGACCGTCCGTCACGGAGGCGACCCTGAAGGTGCTCGACGCCGCCGACGCCCCGGTCGAATGGGACCGGCAGGCGGCCGGGATGGCGGCCAAGGACGCGGTGGGCAACCCGCTCCCCGACGAGACCGTCGAGTCGATCGAGCGGACGCGGGTGGCGCTCAAGGGCCCGCTGACGACGCCGGTGGGCTCCGGCTACCGCTCGGTGAACGTGGCCCTCCGCAAGGAGTTCGAGACGTACGCCAACGTGCGCCCGGCCCGGAGCCTGATCTCGGGCCGGCGCTGGGAGGACGTCGACCTGGTGGTGGTGCGCGAGAACACCGAGGGGCTGTACGCGGGCATCGAGCACTTCATCGGCATGGAGGACGACCCGCAGGCGGCGGCCGAGTCGATCATGCTGGTCACGCGGTTCGGGGCCGAGCGCATCGTCCGGTACGCCTTCGAGTACGCCCGCCGGAACGACCGGGAGAAGGTGACGCTGGTCCACAAGGCCAACATCCTCCGGGCGACCCAGGGCCTGATCCTCGACGCGGGCCGGGAGATCGCCGAGGAGTACGAGGGCGAGGTGGAGTTCGAGGACCGCATCATCGACAACACGGCCATGCAGCTCGTCCTCGACCCCCATCAGTTCGACGTCCTGGTCATGGAGAACATGTTCGGCGACATCATCTCCGACGAGGTCGCCGGGCTCGTGGGCGGCCTGGGGTTCGCCCCGGCCGCCAACATCGGCGACGACGCCGCCATCTTCGAGCCGGTCCACGGCTCGGCGCCGGACATCGCGGGCGAGGGGATCGCCAACCCCACGGCCCTGCTCCTCTCGGCCTGCCTCATGCTCGATCATCTGGGGGAGGAGGAGGCCGCGCGCCGGGTGCGCGGCGCCGTGGAGCGGACGCTGCGCGAAGGGGACGCCCTCACGCCGGACGTGGGCGGGGACACGGGGACCGACGCGTTCGTCGACGCGGTGATCGACCGCCTCGGGGCCGATGTCGTCGCCTGATCCGGAGGCGGGGCGCCCGCCGGGCCCCGGCGCGGGGGAGGACGACGTCCGCTGCGCCTCCTGCCGGGAGCTCCGCCCGCGCGACGAGCTGGACGAGCGCCTCTGGTGCGCGGCGTGCCGGGACGCGCTCGCCCGGAAGCTCCGGCTCTGGAGCCACGGGACGGCCCTGGCGGTCACCGTGCCCTTCGGGGTGTGGGTCTACACGGTGCGCACCTCCGACGTCATCTCCCCCGTGGCCTGGCTCCTCCCCCTGGGGGCGGCCTACTACCTGGGCTGGCGCATCGGCAAGGAGCTGGTCAAGGGCTGGGTGCGGCTGACGCGGCGGCAGGAGTGACGGCATGAGCTTCGACGGCGTCGACTACTTCGACGTGGACGCGCTCCTCGAGGACGAGGAGCGGCAGGTCCGCGACATGGTGAGGGACTGGGTCGACCGGGAGGTCATGCCCGTCATCGCCGACCGGTACATGGAGCGCCGGTTCCCCATGGAGCTGGTGCCGCAGATGGGGGAGCTGGGCTTCTTCGGCGCCAACCTGCCCGCGGAATACGGCTGCGCGGGCCTCGGCGACGTGGCCTACGGGCTCATCATGCAGGAGCTGGAGCGGGGGGACTCGGGGATCCGCTCGTTCGCCTCCGTCCAGGGCGCCCTGGTCATGTACCCCATCCACGAGTTCGGCAGCGAGGAGCAGCGCCGGGAGTGGCTGCCGAAGCTGGCCTCGGGGGAGGCCATCGGCTGCTTCGGCCTCACCGAGCCGGACTTCGGGTCGAACCCCGGGGGCATGCGGACGCGGGCCGAGCGGGACGGAGACGAATGGGTGCTGGACGGCAACAAGATGTGGATCACCAACGGCGCCACGGCCGACGTGGCGGTGATCTGGGCCAAGACGGGCGACGTCGACGACACCTCCTCGATCCGGGGCTTCCTCGTCGAGACCGACCGAGAGGGCTTCACGGCGAAGGACCAGGAGGGCAAGCTGTCGCTGCTGGCGTCGGACACGAGCGAGCTCGTGCTGCAGGGGGTCAGGGTGCCCGAGGAGAACCTCCTGCCCGGCACCGGCGGCCTGAAGAGCCCGCTCATGTGCCTCACCCAGGCGCGGTACGGGATCGTGTGGGGCGCGGTGGGGGCGGCGATGGCCTGCTACCGGGAGGCCGTGGACTACGCCGGCGAGCGCGTCCAGTTCGGCGACGAGCCCGTCGCCGGGAAGCAGATCCAGCAGACCCGCCTCGCCGAGATGCTCACCGAGATCACGAAGGCGCAGCTCCTGGCGTTGCGGCTCGGCCGGCTCAAGGAGAGCGGCGAGATGCGGCCCGAGCAGGTCTCGATGGGCAAGCGCAACAACGTGGACATGGCCTGCGAGTGCGCCCGCGAGGCGCGCCGTCTCCTGGGGGCCAACGGCATCCTGGTCGAGTACCAGTCCATGCGCCACATGGCGAACCTGGAGTCGGTCTACACCTACGAGGGCACCCACGACATCCACGGCCTGATCCTGGGCCACGACATCACGGGCATCCCGGCGTTCTGACGC
>CAYZLN010000083.1:4717-7722 GCA_964479295.1 uncultured Gemmatimonadota bacterium | reverse complement strand
GAGGACCGAGAGGAAGCCGCCCAGGTCCCGGACGGTGGAGTACATGCTCCCGGCCGGGGCCATGCCGAGCTGGAAGGTGGGGGCGGGGAAGCGGCGGCCGTCGTACGTCCACATCCGGGCCGCCGCCAGGTCCTCCCGCAGGGCCGGCTCCGGCGCGAAGGAGGAGCGCTCCATGCCCAGGTCGTCGAGCAGCGTCGTCTCCAGCAGCTCGGCGAAGGGACGGCCTTCGGCCTCCTCGAGCACCCGGCCCACCACGGCCACGCCGGCGTTCGAGTACTTGGTCTCGGCGCCCGGGGGATGGACGAGCCGGGTGTCGTCGAGGCTCGCGACCGTCTCGGCCAGGGTCGTGCCGGTGGAGTCGAAGTAGTGGCCGGCGGGGGGCTCGCGGACCAGGCCGGATCGGTGGGACATGAGGTGACGCAGGGTGACGGGGCGGTCGTAGGGGTTGTCCGGCCGGAAGTCCGGGAGGTGGTCCGTCACCGGCGCGTCCAGCTCCAGCTCCCCGGCCTCCACCCGCTGCATCACGGCCAGGTCGGTGAAGAGCTTGGAGACCGACCCCACCCGCCACACCGTCCCGGCCGTCGCGGGCACGCTGTCGGCGGGGTCCGCCCACCCGAAGCCCCGGGCCCAGACGACGTCCTGGCCGTCGACCAGCGCCACCGCCAGCCCCGGGATCTCCTTGTCCTCCATCTCGTGCTCGATGAAGGAGGCGAGCCTCTCCGCCACCGTGCCGTAGCCGTTCGTCGGGCCCACCCGGTCGGAGCCGTCCCCCGGGCCGCAGCCCGCCAGGAGGAGCGCCGTCGTCAGGCCCGCGACCAGGGCGAGGAGGGCGGGGCGGAGGTTCGGGTGGAGCGGCGTGGCGTTCTGTCTCATCGCGTGGTTCCCTCCGTGCTCGTCAGAATTCGGTGTGGACCGCCCCGACGACGTCGTAGGTCCGATCCACCAGGCTCACGACCCGCCATCGGTCGAAGGTCGTGCAGGGATGGGAGATGCCGCAGGCGACCATGTCTCCCACCCGGGCGTCGACGTCGTCGGGAAGGTCGAGGTAGGCGTGCTGGTCGTCCAGGTCGGTGATCCGGCACCGGTCGTCGAGCGGACGCGGCCGGTCGTCGCGCCCGGGCCGAAAGACCCTGCGCGGCACCGGAAGATCCACGTCGAACGAGCAGTCCCGCTTGCCCATCGTCAGGATCGCGCGTCCCGGCTCCGGCCGCGACTGGACGTACGACCAGATCTCCAGCGCCGGGCGGAAGCCGTCGCCCATCGATCGCGCGCGGGACGACCGGTCCCGGAGGTCGCGGAACGCCCGGGCGTACATGCCGGCGTCGTGCGTCAGGTAGCACCCGCTCCGGAGCACGACCCGGCCGCGGCCCCCCAGCTCCGCCGCCCGCAGCCGGTCGAGCGCGAGATCGAAGTACGCCGAGCCCCCTGCCGTGAGGAGCACCTCCCCGTCGGCGAAGAGGCCCCGGGCGTCGAGGGCCTCCGCGACGTCGGTCAGCTCGTCGAGGTAGGCGACCACCTCGCGGCGGGCCGCCTCCGCCCCTCCGTCGGCCCCCAGCAGGCCCTCGAAGCCCTCGACGCCGCGAAGCTCCAGGCGCCGTGCGTCCCGGACGGCCCTTCCGACCTCCAGCGCCTCGTCGAGGGTGCGGCAGCCGGCCCGCCCGTCCGGGTAGCCGACCTCCACCAGCAGCTCGACGGGCCGGCGGCCGGGCACGTCGGCCACCGCGTCGGCCAGCCGCCGCACGCCGGGCACGGAGTCCACCAGGCAGTAGAAGTCGAACTCGCGGTCCCGCTCCAGCTCCTCGGCCACCCAGCGGACCGAGTCCTCCCGGACGAGCTGGTTCGCCAGCAGCACGCGTGAGATCCCGTGCCGCCGGCACACCTGGAGCTGGCGGACGTCCGCCACCGTGACGCCCCAGGCGCCGTCGCGGAGCTGACGCCGGAAGAGCTCCGGCGCCATGCTCGTCTTGCCGTGGGGGCACAGCCGGGCGCCGGTCTCGGAGAGGAAGCGACGCATCCAGCGGCTGTTGTGCTCCAGGGCGTCCCGCCGGAGCACGGCGGCCGGGAGGCCGAGGTCCTCCTCGAGGAGGTTCCAGCCCCGGTCGCCGATCTCCGAGAGCTCGACGGCCGCCCCCCCGGGGGGCATGCCCTTCGTGGTGCCGTCGACCTTCATCGGCCGGTCCGACGGCCGGTCGCGGTGGCCGGCCCGGTGTCAGCGAGCATGGATGGGTCTCCTTTCGGGCCCCCGGCCGGCTCGGGCGGCTCGGGACCGCGGGTCGGGAGGCGAGTCGGGTGGAGGAGGGTGGGGGTCCGCCCCGGCCGGCGGGCCGGGGCGGGTGGGTCCCGGTGGCGGCCGATCAGATCTCGGGGTTGTTCTCCTCTTCGATCTGGGGCAGCGGCAGGCAGTCCAGCTCGCCGTAGGAGCCGCCCTTCTGGGGGAAGGACTCCCCGGCCGCCGGCGTGGGGGGCAGGTTGGCGTTGAGATCGGCCGCGCTGACGCCCAGGTCCTGTGCCTTCTGCCGCAGCCGGATCTTGTCGTAGAAGTGATGGGACTCGAGGAAGAGCTCCCGGCGGCGCTCCTCGGCCACGTGGCCCAGGACCTCGACGTCGTCGTTCACGTCGTTCGGCGTCCAGTCGTCGAGCCCCGCGTCGGCGTGCAGCTCGTTGACGACGTCGACCGCCGTCTGGCCCAGCTCCACCTCGGCGATGATGAGCTGCGCCTCCTCCCAGGTCGCCACCGGGATGGGCGACCCCTGGGACGGGTACTTCTCCTGCGTCCACCAGGGGGAGAAGTTGTCCGCCCCGGCGAGCTGGTCCTGGTCGGTCACCGGCACCCGGGGGTCCGGGTCGCCGTTGAACTCCAGGTTCCAGAAGTCGTCCTCGATCGTCATGCGCTGGTCCCGGTTGTTCATGGTCCACACGCGGTTCGAGGAGCGGAAGCTCTGGCTGGAGAAGTTGGCCAGGCGCTCGAAGCCCTCGGGCACCTGCTGGGCGTCCGAGACGGCCCC
>CAYZLN010000083.1:0-4617 GCA_964479295.1 uncultured Gemmatimonadota bacterium | reverse complement strand
CCGATGTCCCCGCTCTCGGAGGCGCGGATGACGCTGGCCGCGTTGTCGGCCGAGAAGCGGGCCGTGCTCATCGACTGGTAGATGCCCGGGTCGTTGAAGGCGCAGTTCCAGCTGTGCTGCGGGGTCGAGGGGGAGACCGTGCGACGGTCGTAGTCCCACATCCGCGCGGCGAGCTGGGAGTCCACCAGCTCGTCGCCCATGAGGCCCGCGGCGGCGACGTACTCGCCGAAGGCACAGTCGAAGTCGGCCACCACGCTGGTCATCAGCAGGTCGGCCGACGCGGGGTCCTGGATCGTCTCCTCCGGGACCTGCGTGGGCGCCTCGACGTCGAGCAGGCTGTCACAGCCCGCGGCGGCCAGACCGACGGCCACGACGGCCGCCGTCCACGCCGCCCACCCGGAACGACCCCGGGCCCTGGATGCTCGCTTCGTTCGGTTGTCCATCGACCTCGCCTCCTCGTGGGTGCGAGCTGAGTCTCGTGCCGTGCCGGTGGTTCGCGTCTCCATCGTCGCTGTCCTCCCCGCTCAGAAGGTCGCGCGGATGGAGGCCGTGACGTTGGCCAGCGGGGGGATGTTGTTCTGCTCCATCCGGCCGAAGCCGAACTGGTGGAACTCCGCCTCCGGGTCCAGGCCCGTCCAGTCGGTGATGGTCGGGAAGAGGTTGCGGCCCGACACCGTGAGCGAGGCGGATTCGACCCCCAGCCCCAGGCCCTCGACCAGGCTCCCGGGCAGCTCGTAGCTGGCCGAGATCTCCCTCAGCTTGCCGAAGCTGGCGTCGTTGTAGACGAACGTCCTGATCGTGTTGGGGGACTGGATCTCTGCGATCCGCACGGGGTCGAAGCGCTCCGGGTGGAAGTTCTCCTCGCACAGCCGGAACACCTGGCAGCGCGCGCGGACGTTGTTGTCGAACTGGATGTAGCCCGTCTGCCAGTCGAAGAGCCCGTAGAGCTGGAGGTTCTGGAAGAGCGTCACCGTGGCCGTGATCGAGCCCTCGAACTGAGGCGTCGTCTGGCCCTGGTAGAGGATCGGCGCCTCGGAGCAGGGGACCTCCGGACCGCCCGCGGTGAGCGGCGTGCCGTCGGGGAGCGTGGGGCCGTCCGGGTCGCCGGCGTCGCACATCGCGTTGACGGCGTTGCCCTCGCCGTCCAGCTCCGCGCTGGTCGTCACCTCGTCGAAGTACGACGCCACGGGGAACCCGGGAACGTGCCGGATCGAGCCGCTCGCGATGAACCCCTGCCCCTGGTCGACGCCGCCGAGGTCCACCACCTCGTTGTTCACGGTCGCCAGGTTGACCCCCAGGTCGAGGGCCACGTCCTGCTCGTCGAAGACCCGGCCGCTCAGGTCGACCTCGATGCCGTGGCTGTTGATCTCGCCCGCGTTGACGAACTGCGACCCCGGGAAGCCGGCGGACGGGGGCACGGTCCGGGACAGGATGGCGTCCCGGGTGGTGGAGTTGTAGTAGGTGACGTCGACCCCCACCCGCTCGCCGAACAGGCTGGCGTCGAAGCCCCCCTCGAACTCGGAGCCCCGCTCCGGCGCCAGCTCGGAGTTCCCCACCGACTGGGGCGTCAGCGCCGTCCGCCCGGTCCCCGACGTGACGGGCTCGTACGTCCGGAGGGCCGCGAAGGCGTCGGGCTGCTGGCCCGCCTGGCCGAAGGCGCCCCGGAGCCGGAGCTGGCTGATCCAGCCCAGGTCGAAGAACGGCTCCTCGCTCACCACCCAGCTCGCGCTGGCCTTGGGGTAGGCCACCAGGTCGAAGTCGTCGCCGAAGGCGCTGTTGTCGTCGACCCGGAGCCCGCCGGTCAGGTAGAGCCGGTCGTTCCAGACGAGCTGCTCCTGGACGTAGACGCCCAGCGTGTTGTTCTCGATGAAGTCGTCCTGGCCCATGTCGGTCTGGGCCGCGCCGGCCGTCACGGTGATGCCCGGCGCCGGGAAGCCGCGGGCGTCCACCGTCATGAACTCGTTGCGCGTGCTGAAGTACTGGGCGCCCACCGAGGTGTTGGACTCGAGGGCCTCGGTGAGGGAGACCTCCACGGAGCCGCTGTAGTCGAAGGTGGTCGTCGAGTGGTTCCGCCTCTGGATGAACTTCGACCCGCGGGCGGTCTCCTCCGTGATGAACTGCTGGATGAAGGGGTCGACGATCCGCTCCACGACCTGCTCCGCCTTGTCCTCGGCGTGGTCCTGCCCGACGATCAGGCGGTGCGAGAGCCAGTCGGTGGTCTGCCAGTTGGTGGTCAGGCTGAAGGTGAACTTCTCGTTGTGCTGGGGGAACTCCCGCCACTGCCAGTGGAACTGCGGCGGCCCGTCGCGGAAGCCGCGGAAGGGCGTGTCGATGGTGGAGGGGTCGCCGAAGATCGTCGCCCAGGTGACGCCGCCGCACCCGGCCTCACAGGCCAGGAAGCGCTCGGTCTGGGTCAGGCCGATGCTGGCGTCGACCTGCCAGTCCTCGTGGGGGTCCAGGGAGACGTTGGTGCGCCCGCCGAACCGCGTCATGGAGTTGGTCGGCTCGATCCCCTCCTGGTCGTCCAGGGTCCCGCTGAGGTAGTACTGGACCAGGTCGGAGCCACCCCGGAGGCTGATGCCGTACTCCTGGGTGCGCCCCGTCTTGAAGATCTCGTTCCCGAGCTCGGCCTCCTGCTCGAAGAGGTTGTGCTCGAAGGGCTCGCCGGTCTCCGGGTGGATGCCCCAGTTCGGGTCGACCCGGCTGCTGGCGTTCCGGAACCAGTTGGCCCCCTGGCTGGCCCGGACGCTGAGGCGCGGGCCGCCGGCGGAGCCCGACTTCGTGATGATCTGGACCACGCCGTTCGAGGCCTCCGTCCCGTACAGGGTGGCGGCCGCCGGCCCCTTGATGACCTCGATGCTCTCGATGTCCTGCGGGTTCAGGTCGTTCAGGCTCGTCTGGACGGAGGACCCGAAGCCCTGGACGCTGATCCCCTTCCCGCTGGCGTTGTCCACCCGGATCCCGTCCACGTAGATGAGGGGGTGGTCGTTCAGGGAGAAGGTCGAGACGCCCCGGATCCGGATGTTCGGCCCGGAGCCGACCTGGCCGGTGGAGGGCGAGACCGAGACGCCGGACGCCCGGCCCTTCAGGATGTCCCCCACCTCCGAGCCCCCTCCGCGCTCCACGACCTCGGAGGCGTCGATGTCCGACACGGTGTTGCCGAGGGAGCGCTTCTGCTGGCCCACGGTCGTCCCGGTCACGACGATCTCGTTCAGCGCGATCGCCGAGGTCGCCATGGCCAGGTCGAGCGTCACCGTCTCGCCCTCGGGGACCGTCACGGAGCGCGTCGTCGGCTGGTAGCCGATCCGGGTGGCCTCGATCCGGACCTCGCCGGCCGGGACCTGGAGGCGATACCGGCCCTGCTCGTCGGTGAGGATGCCCGTGTCGGACCCCCCCACCGAGACGTGGACGTCCGACAGCGGCTCCAGGGACTGGCCGTCCGTGACCTGCCCGGTCACCGTGCCCTGCTGGGCCGCCGCCGCCGCGCTCCAGGCGAGGCAGGCCAGGAGGGCCGCGGTCGCAGCCAGCCCTCCCCGTGCGCGAGGCCGTCCCGATCGGTGCGGAGTCGTTTCCATGGCGCTACCTCCTAGCGAGCCTGAGGAGCTGGATGTGAAGGAGAGCGAGAGGCGCCGCCGGCAGACGGGGCGCTACGTCGGGCCTGGCCCCCCGGAGATCGCGGGGCCCGGGCCGGTTTCCACCGACGCGTCGGAGCGGGTGACGTGGCGGTCAACTTAGGACACGATATTGGATGTGATATTGTATACATTCCGTGACGGCACGATAAGACGGCCTCGATCGGGGCGCAACTGTCCCGCCGGCTCGGGGCGGCGGGGCCCGGTCGGGCGGCCCCCGCCGGGGGGCGTCACCAGCTCCCGCGCTCGCCCATGTCCTCGATGACCGGGTTCAGGCGCTCGGTGGCGTTGCGCCAGTTCGTCTGCACGGCCCGCTCGGCCCGCTCCGGCTCCCCCGCCTCGACGGCGTCGACGATCTCCGCGTGCTCCTCGACGGAGATCGGGATCTGTGCGGTCAGCACCCGGATGTAGACCCGGATGTAGCGCTCCGCCTGGGGCTTCATGGAGTCGTGCAGCTCGAGCAGCCGGGGGCCGGCCCCCGGCTCGACGTAGCTCCGGTGGAAGCGCGTGTCGATCTCGAAGAGGTGGTTGAAGTCGTGCCGCCCCTCGTCGACGCTCTCGGAGTACCGGCGGTTGATGCGGCGGAGCTCCTCCGTCACCCGCGTGCGATCCTCGTCCTCGACCTGCGCGGTGAAGTAGGCGGCGAGCCCCTCGATCTGGCCGACGATGTAGAAGAGCTCCTGGGCGTCGGCCTTGGTGAGCGGGGCGATCACGGGCCGGGACCGCTCGCCGTCGCCGCTGGAGACGATGTAGCCCTCCTGCCTGAGCCGCTGCAGGGCCGACCGCACCGGGGTGCGGCTGACCCCCAGCCGCTCGGCGACGTCCGTCTCGATGACCCGGCTCCCGGGCGCGAGCTGCCCCTTGACGATCAGCGACCTGAGGCGCTCGTACGTGTCCGAGGCGCGGTCGGTCCTGTTGCGGGACTGGCTCATGCTGTCGGGGCGGGTGGGAGATGACGGCCGGTCGGCGGGCGTCGCCACGGCGG
>CAYZLN010000082.1:0-7799 GCA_964479295.1 uncultured Gemmatimonadota bacterium | reverse complement strand
GTCGTCGAGCTCCCTCCCCGGCCGGACGGCCTGGAGCGTGTCGCCGGCGTCCACGTCCAGGGCGTCGAGGTGGACCACGACCCTGTTGCGCAGGCGGACCGACGGCGGGATCTCGAGGCCGAGGGGGTTCTCGCGGATCAGCCGCGCGGTCGTCCCCCGGGGCCGGACCTCGGGCCAGCGCGCCACGAAGGACGACCGGTAGAAGTCGCTGGGGGAGACGAGGGACGCCTCCTCCCCCCGGTTGAGGTTCACGTCCCCCACGGTGACCCTCTGCTCCGGGTTGTGGTCGAAGATCGACGGGGCGTCGAAGGCGTCCTCACCCGGCCCGGCGTCGCGGTCCGGCTCCCCGTCGTCCGTCTCCTCGTCGGCGTCCTTCTCCCGGACGGTCACCTCGGTGACCGTTCCGTCCCGGCCCGGGATCAGGAACTGCTGTCCGGGATAGATCCAGTGCGGGTCGTCGATCTTGCCGTCGTTCAGGCGGTAGATCTCCTCCCAGCGGAAGGGGTCGGACATGAACTCGGCCGCCAGGTCCCAGAGGGTGTCGCCGCGGTCGACCTCGTACGTCGCCTCCTGGGTGGCCTCGGGCTCCTCCGCCTCTTCCTGGGCGGGCAGCTGCCCGGGCAGACCGGCCGCGAGGAGCAGCGCGGGGAGGAGGGCGGCCAGCGTCCCGCCCGTCCGCTCGAGCCGCCGGTCGTCGCTGAGGGTCTCGCTGTGGATGCTCATGGCCGTTCCTCGCCAGAGAGTGCGCAGTCCGGACGCTCGCGGGGACCCTCGTGGGGCCGTCCCGTCCGCGACGGCCTTCCCCATAAGATCGACGGGACGCCCCGGACACGCAATTTTCGGCCGCCGCCGCCCGGCCGGACGATTCCGCCCGGACGTCCGAACGGACGGGCCGTCTTCAGAAGGGCAGGTCGTCCTCGCCCCCCATCAGGGCGTCCTCGGAGAAGTCCTCCTCGTCGTCGTCGGCCGGCGAGGAGCGCCCCCCTCCCCCGGGCTCCGGGGCCCGCTCGCGGCCCGGCGCGGGACCGCCGGAGGGGGCCCGGTCGGCCCGTCCGCCGAGCATGATCATCTGCCGGGCGCGGATCTCGGTGGTGTAGCGGGTCCGTCCGTCCTGGCCCTCCCACTGCCTGTACTCGATCCGCCCCTCGACGTAGATGCGGTCCCCCTTGGAAAGGTACTGCTCGCAGATCTCGGCGAGCCGGTCCCAGCACACGACCCGGTGCCACTCGGTGCGCTCCTGGTCCTCCCCGTCCCGGTCGGTCCACCGGCGGCTGGTCGCCACCGAGAGCGTGGCCACGCGGGTGCCGCTGCTGGTCGAGCGCACCTCGGGGTCGGAGCCGAGGTTGCCGATGATCATGGCCTTGTTCAGGCTGCGGGACATGGGGCCTCCGGGCACGGGTTCTCGGGACAGGCGTCGTCCAGACGGGCTCCGGCGCCGGCCGACCGGGCCGACCGCGGCCCGCGGAGCTCGGAAGGGCGCGCCGCCGGGTGGGGCCGGGCGACCGGCCTCAAGGTAGATCCGGTCTTCCGGAGGGTCAACGACGGCCTCAACTCCACGTCATCCGGCGGCCGGGCGGGACCCCACCGGGCGGAGCAGGACCAGGGCGTCCTCGCTCGGCGACCGGTAGTAGCCCGGCCGGCGCCCCGCCTTCCGGAAGCCGGCGGCCTCGTAGAGCCGCAGCGCCCCCCGGTTGCTCTCGCGCACCTGCAGGAAGATCTGCTGCGCGCCCCGGCGCTTCGCCTCCTCCACCACCGCGGCGACGAGCCGCGTGCCGATCCCCTCCCGCCGTCGATCCGGATGCACGGCGATGTCGGCGAGCTCCCCCTCGTCCGCGGCGAACCACACCGCGGCGTAGCCCACGACCTCTCCGGCGCGGTCGGCCACGATCAGCCGCGCGTCGTCGCGACGCATCACGGACCGGAAGGCGCCCTCCGACCAGGGCAGCGGGAACGACGCGCGCTCGATGCGCACCATCCCCGGCAGGTCGGCCGGTCGCGCCGTCCGCACGTCCACCGCGCCGCCGCCGGCCACCGGCCCCTCACGCGTCCCCGTCCGCGGCGTCACGCCGCCCCCCCGATCCCGCGACGGGCGCCCGAGGCGCGCACGTATTCGGGCTCCCAGCCGGCCGGGTCCCCGACCCGTCCGGCGCCCGGCTGCTCTACGGCGAGCTCCAGGAGCCCGCCGACCCGGGGGTGTCGGTGGAGGAACGAGAGGACCCGCCCCCCGCGGGCCTCCACGGCGTCCCGGTGCGCGAGCGCGCCCTCGCCCGCGAAGGACCAGTCGCCGGGCCGGTCGAGGGCGTCCAGGGCCTCGTCGACGGACGCCACGGTCGGCCCGAAGCGCGCGTCCAGCGGCCGGAGCGTCTCGAAGGCCGCCGCGTAGACCTCCTCCCGGCGCGCCTCCGCCAGGACGCAGACGCGGCCCGGGAGCGCCGTGGCCGCGGCCAGGGCGGCGAGGCTGCCGTACGCCCGGAGACCGGCCCCGGTGGCGGCGCACAGCCCCTTGGCCAGCGCCGCCCCGATCCGCAGCCCGGTGAACGACCCCGGGCCCGAGCCGACGACGACCTCCCCGACGTCGGCGACGTCCCGCCCGGCCCGGGTCAGGACCCGCTCCACCTCCGGGAGGACGGTCTCCGCGTGGGCGGCCCGGACCGACAGCGACGACTCGGCCAGCAGGACGTCGCCGTCCGCGAGCCCCACGCCCCCGAGCCGCGAGCTGGTCTCGAGCGCGAGCCTCAGCACGGCCGTCCCCCCGGCGGAGGGAGCGGCGGAGCCCCGCCGAGACGGCGGGCCTCGACCCGTCGGCGGGCCGGGTCCTCGGCCATCCCCAGGCGGACCTCCCACCGGTCGTCCGGGAGCCGGTCGCCCGCCCGCTCCGCCCACTCCACGAAGACCGCGCCCCGGGCGTCCAGGAGGTCGTCCCAGCCGAGGTCGTCGAGGTCGCCCGGCCCCTCGAGCCGGTACAGGTCGACGTGATGGATCGGCCGCCGGCCCCGCGGGCGGTGGTGGTTGTGGAGGGTGAAGGTGGGGCTGCGGACGGTGCCCTCGACGCCGGCGCCCCGGCAGGCCGCCCGGACCAGGGTCGTCTTGCCCGCGCCCAGCGGGCCGTGGAGCGCGACGAAGACGCCCGTCCCCTCCCCGGGGTCGGTCGCCTCCTCCCCGAGCCGACGGCCCCATCGCTCGAGCCCCTCCTCCGTCAGCTCGACGGCCCCGTCCGCCGGGGCCGGCCGGGGGGCGTCCCCCCGGGCCGCCGTCGCGTCCTCAGCCGTCATCCCCGCCGCTCCTCCGGATGGCGGCGAGCTTGGAGCGTCGCGTCCCGTCGTCGCCGCCGTCCCCCAGCTCGGACTTGACCTCGAAGAGCTCGTCCCGGAGCCGGGCGGCCCGCTCGAAGTCCATCTCCTCGGCGGCCTCGCGCATCTCGGCCTCCAGCCGCTCGACCAGCTCCTCGGGCTCCAGGTCGCCGTACTCGTCGACCTGCTCCCGCACCGAGCCCACCGGCGACTCCCGGGCGTCGGCCACCGACGTGGAGAATCGAATCTGGTCGACGGACTTCACGATGGTCTCCGGCTCGATGTCGTGCTCCTCGTTGTGCTCGGCCTGGATCTCCCGCCGCCGCTCGGTCTCGTCGATGGCCCGGCGCATCGAGCCCGTGACCCGGTCGGCGTAGAGGATCGCCTTGCCGTTCACGTTCCGGGCGGCGCGGCCGATGGTCTGGATGAGCGACGTCTCCGAGCGGAGGAAGCCCTCCTTGTCGGCGTCGAGGATCGCCACCAGGGACACCTCGGGCAGATCCAGGCCCTCCCGCAGGAGGTTGATGCCCACCAGCACGTCGAACTCCCCGAGCCGCAGCCCCCGAAGGATCTCGACCCGCTCGATGGAGTCGATGTCGCTGTGCATGTACCGGACGCGCACGCCCCGGGCGTGGAGGAACTCCGCCAGGTCCTCGGCCATCCGCTTGGTGAGGGTCGTCACCAGCACCCGCTCCCCCCGGTCGGCCCGCTCCCGGATCTCCCCCAGCAGATCGTCCACCTGGCCCTGCACCGGCCGGACCTCCACCTCGGGGTCCAGCAGGCCCGTCGGCCGGATGATCTGCTCCACGACCACGCCCCCGGACTGCTCGAGCTCGTAGTCGCCCGGCGTGGCGCTGACGAAGACCGTCTGGGGGACGAGCTCCTCCCACTCCTCGAAGTTCAGCGGCCGGTTGTCCAGCGCCGACGGCAGCCGGAAGCCGTGATCCACGAGGGTCTCCTTCCGGCTCCGGTCGCTCTGGTACATGCCGCCGATCTGGGGCACCGTCACGTGGGACTCGTCCACGAAGACCAGGAAGTCGTCGGGGAAGTAGTCGAGCAGGCAGTACGGCCGCTCGCCCGGCTGGCGTCCGTCCAGGTAGCGGGCGTAGTTCTCGATCCCCGGGCAGACCCCCATCTCCTGCAGCATCTCGATGTCGAACTTCGTGCGCTGCTCGAGGCGCTGGGCCTCCAGGAGCCGGTCCTGCTGCCGGAGCTCCATCAGCCGCTCCTCGAGCTCCTCGTGGATCGCGTCGATGGCGGCCTCCAGCCGGTCGCGCTCCGCCGTGTAGTGGGTGGCCGGGTAGATGGCCGCCCGCGGGAGGCGGGTGATCACGTCGCCGGTCAGGGGGTCGATCTTGGAGATCCGCTCGATCTCGTCGCCCCAGAGCTCGATGCGCACCGCCTGCTCCTCGTAGGCGGGCAGCACCTCGATCACGTCGCCCCGGACCCGGAAGGTGCCCCGCCGGAAGTCCAGGTCGCTCCTGAGGTACTGGATGTTGACCAGCGACGAGAGGATGTCCCGCCGGGAGATCTCCTGGCCCTCCTCCAGCGTGACCATCATCGACTCGTAGCCCTCCGGGTTGCCCAGCCCGTAGATGGCCGAGACCGAGGAGACCACGATCACGTCGTCCCGCTCCATCAGCGAGGAGGTGGCCCGGAGCCGCAGCTTGTCGATGTCGTCGTTGATGGAGGCGTCCTTCTCGATGAAGGTGTCCGTCTCGGGGACGTACGCCTCCGGCTGGTAGTAGTCGTAGTAGGAGATGAAGTACTCGACGGCGTTCTTCGGGAAGAACTGCCGCAGCTCGCCGTAGAGCTGGGCCGCCAGGGTCTTGTTGTGGCTCATGATGAGCGCCGGCCGCCCGGTCTCCTCGATGACCCCGGCCATGGTGACCGTCTTCCCGCTCCCGGTCACCCCCAGCAGGGTCTGCCACCGGTCCCCGCGCTCGACGCCCTCCGAGAGATCGCGGATCGCCTCGGGCTGGTCGCCCGTGGGCTCGAAGGGGAGCTGGAGGTCGAAGTCGGCCGATCCGGTGGTCACTCTAACGTGAGCTCGCTCTCCCCGAACGACTCCTTGCGCTCCACCCGAAGGACGCCCTTCACCCGCTTGATCGTGCGCATGACCTTCTTCAGGTGCGAGAGGTCCTCCACCTCCACCACGAACTGCCCCTTCATCCCCCCCTGCACCGCCTCCATGTCGGCCGACTGGATGTTGGTGCCGGTGTCCGAGATCGCACGTCCCACGTCGCCGAGGAGGCCGTGACGATCGGTACCCTCCATCACGATGCGCACGAAGAAGCGCTGCTGCCCGCCCGTGTCCCACTCCACCTCGATCCGGCGGTCCCGGCGGTCGGCCAGGTCCAGCACGTTGGGGCAGTCCTTCCGGTGGATGGAGACCCCTCGCCCGCGCGTGATGTAGCCGGTGACCTCGTCGCCCGGGACGGGCTGGCAGCACTGGGAGTACCGCACCATCAGGTCGTCCATGCCCTGGATCTTGATCCCGCGGTCGGGGCGCCGGACCCGCTTCACCAGGTCGGCGAGGCCGCCTCCGGAGCCGTCCGAGGAATCCCCGCCGTCCTCCGCCTCCGGGAAGAGGGCGCGCATGGCCTTCGTGACGCCCACGTCCCCCCGTCCCAGGGCGGCGTAGAGGTCCTCCGCGGTCTCGCCCAGGTCGAGCTCCCGGGCCGCGGCGGCCAGATCCTCCTCGCCGGGATCGGAGCTCCGCTTTCGCCGCTCGCGCTCGACGATCTCGCGGCCGATCCGGACCGCCGACTCCCGCTCCTCCTTCCGGATCCACTGGCGGATCCGGTGTCGTGCCCGGCTGGTCTGGACGAAGCCGAGCCAGTCGCGGCTCGGCGACTGGTCGTCGGAGGTGAGGATCTCCACCGTGTCGCCGTTCTCGAGCTCCCGGGAGAGGGGCGCGATCTGGCCGTTCACCTCGGCCCCGGAGCAGTGGTGGCCGATCTCGGTGTGGACGGCGTACGCGAAGTCGATCGGCGTCGCGCCCTTGGGGAGCTGCTTCACGTCCCCCGCCGGGGTGAAGACGAAGATCTCGTCCTGGAAGAGGTCGATCCGGAGGAACTCCATGAACTCCTCCGGCTCCTGCGTCTCCTGCTGCCACTCCAGCACCTGCCGGAACCAGACCAGCTTCTCGTCCACCTCGTCCGGATCGTCCCGGCCCTCCTTGTAGCGCCAGTGGGCGGCGATCCCGTATTCGGCCGTCCGGTGCATCTCCTCGGTCCGGATCTGGATCTCGTACAGCCGCCCGCCCGGCCCGAAGATCGTCGTGTGGAGGCTCCGGTAGAGGTTGGACTTCGGGGTGGCGATGTAGTCGTGGAACCGCTCCGTGATCGGGGTCCACTCGTTGTGGATGACGCCGAGGGCGTGGTAGCAGTCCCGCACGCTGTCCACGATCACCCGCACCGCCAGGTTGTCGTAGATCTCCTCGAAGGGCTTGTCCCGCTTCTCCATCTTCTTGTGGATGGACCACAGGTGCTTCGCCCGCCCCGTGACGTCGCAGGTCAGCCCGGCCGCCCCGAGCTCCTCCTCCAGCGGCTCCACCATCCGGCGGATGTGCTCCTCCCGCTCGGCGCGGGTCTCGGCCACCTTGTCCACCAGCGCCCGGTAGGCCTCCGGCTCGAGGAACTTGAAGGCCAGGTCCTCCAGCTCCCACTTCACCCGGGCCATGCCCAGCCGGTGCGCCAGCGGAGCGTAGATCTCGCGCGTCTCCAGCGCGATCTGCTGGCGCTTGTGCTCGGGCAGGTGCTCCAGCGTCCGCATGTTGTGGAGCCGGTCGGCGAGCTTCACCAGGATGACCCGGGCGTCGCGGGCCATCGAGAGGAGCAGCTTCCGGTAGTTCTCCACCTGCCGCTCGGCCATCGAGGCGAGCTCGACCCGGGAGATCTTGGTGAGCCCGTCCACGATGACGGCGATCTCGTCGCCGAACTCCCGGCGGATCTCCTCCGTCGCCGTGCCCGTGTCCTCCACCACGTCGTGGAGCAGCGACGCCGCCACGCTCACCGTGTCCAGGTGGATCTCCGAGAGGATCTTGGCCACCTCGACGCAGTGGCTGATGTAGTCCTCGCCCGACTCCCGCTTCTGGCCCGCGTGCTTCTCCCGGGCGTACTGGAAGGCGAGCGCCAGCAGCTCGAGGTCCAGACGCTGCTCGTTGCCCCGGATGGCGCTCAGGAAGTCGTCCGGGAGGAGGTCGGACGGCCCCCGGGCGGGGGTGGCCGGGCCGTCGGGGCGGACCGGGCCGCCGGGGTCGGTGTCGGCGCCGTCGCCGGCGGGCCCCGCCTCCGGGGCTCCGGCCTGCGCCGCACCGTCTCCGGCCGCCACCGACCGCTCGTCGGCGGACGCGGACGGATCGTCCCCGGAGGGGGACGGTGCGGGCTGTCCGGCCGATTCGGACATGTCGGTCCGCCTCGCGCGGTGGAGGGAGCGTCCGGCGCCGCGACCCCGCGGGCCGGCCGACGCGGCGGTCGCCGCGCAGACGTATATCGTACGCGCGAG
>CAYZLN010000081.1:0-7885 GCA_964479295.1 uncultured Gemmatimonadota bacterium | reverse complement strand
CCGAGCAGCGACTGGGCCAGCACCAGGTGCCCGCTGCTCGAGACCGGCAGGAACTCCGTCAGCCCCTGGACCACGCCGAGCAGGGCCGCCTCGAGGAGGCTCACGACGCCGGCCCCGCCGCCCGGGCGTCGCCGCCCCCGTCCCCTGCCAGGACCTCCCGGTAGAGCTCCTCGTAGCGGGGCACGACGAGGTCGGTCGCGAAGCGCTCCACCGCGTCGCGTCGCCCCCGCTCGGAGAACTCCCTCCACAGGTCCCGGTCGGCGAGCAGCTCGACGGTGCTCGCGGCCATCTCCTCCACCGCCCCCACCGGATGGAGGCGGCCCGTCTCGCCGTCGATCACCACCTCCGACAGGCCGCTGCCCCGGGTGCCCACCACCGGCACGCCGCTCGACAGGGCCTCGAGCGCGACGAGCCCGAACGACTCCTCCTCGCTGGGCAGCAGGAAGAGGTCGGCGCAGGCCAGCAGCTCGGCCACCGAGTCCACCTTGCCCAGGAACGTGACCCGGTCGCGCACCCCGAGCTCCTCGGCCGTGTCGGAGGCGAGCTGACGCTGGGGCCCGTCGCCCACCATGACGAGCCGCGCCTCCACGCTCTCTCCGGCGGCGGCGAAGACGCGCACGACGTCCTCCACCCGCTTCACGGGACGGAAGTTGGAGATGTGCATGACGATCGCGTCGCCCTCGGGCGCCAGCGCGTCCCGGTGACACGGGTACCGATCCCGGTCGTAGACGCCGGGATCGATGAAGTTCGGGATCACGCGGATCTCGTCCTCCTCGCACCCGAACGCCTCGCACGTCTGCTCCCGGAGCCAGCCCGAGACGGCCGTCACGGCGTCGGACTTCTCGATGGAGAAGCGCGTGATCGAGCGGAAGGACGGGTCCTGGCCCACGAGGGTGATGTCCGTGCCGTGGAGCGTGGTCACCACCTTCACGTCGGCGCCCTCCGAGCGGAGCATCTCCCGCGTGATCCAGCCGCTGGTGGCGTGGGGAAGCGCGTAGTGGACGTGCAGGAGGTCGAGGCCGTGCTCGACGACGACCTCGTGGAGCGTGACCGCCAGCGCCAGCGAATACGGGGGGTACTCGAAGAGCGGGTACGGCATCATCTCCACCTCGTGGAAATAGAGCCGCTCCTCGAACGTCCCGAGGCGGAAGGGCTGCGCGTAGGAGACGAAGTGGACCTCGTGGCCCCGCTCGGCCAGCTCCTTGCCGAGCTCCGTGGCCACCGCCCCCGAGCCCCCGTAGGTGGGATAGCACGTGATGCCGATCTTCATCCGCCCCTCGACCTCCCGGCCCTCGTCGTCGTCCCGGCGGCCGAGCCGCCGGGGTCGCCGCCGCGCTCCTCCCACGCCTGCACGAGGCGCTCCACCAGCTCCGGGGTCGGGCGGGCGGCGTCCAGCCTCAGGGCGTCGTCGGCGACCTGGGTCCGGAACCAGGTCCGCTGCCGGCGGGCGTAGCTCCAGGTGTCGAGGAAGATCCTCTCGAGCGCCTCGTCCTCCTCCGTCTCCCCGCGGAGGACGGCCGCCACCTCCGGGTACCCGACGGCGCTGAACGGGGGGTCGCCCTCGCCGTACCCCGCCTCGAGGAGGGCCCGCACCTCCTCCTTCCACCCCGCCTCCATCAGCCGGCGCGCCCGGCGGCGGATCCGGGCGCGGTGGCGGTCGCGGTCGAGCTCGAGCACCGCGACCACGGCGTCCACCGGCGGCGCCTCGGGCTCGCCGTGGTCCTGCCACCAGCTCAGCGGACGCCCCGAGAGCAGCGCCAGCTCGAGGGCCCGTCGGCACCGCTGGGGGTCGAGGTCGTCCAGCCGCCGGGCCAGCTCGGGGTCCAGGCGCCGGACCCAGCGCCGGAGCTCCGCCGGGTCGCGCTCCTCGGCCCACGCCTCCAGCGCCTCGCGGCGGTCGGGGTCCATCTCCGGCTCCTCGAAGACGGGGTCCGTCAGCGCCCGCAGGAAGAAGCCGGTGCCGCCGGCCAGGATCGGCACCCGTCCGCGCCCCCGGATCTCCTCCATCCACCCCCGGGCGAGCCGCGCGAAGCGGCCGGCCCCGTACCGCTCCTCCGGGTCGAGGAAGCCGACGCCGTGGTGCGGGGCCCGGCGGCGCTCCTCGGCCGTGGGCGCCGCCGTGCCCACCTGGGTGCCGCGGTAGGCCTGGCGGCTGTCCATGTTGACGATCTCCCCGCCGAGCCGGCGGGCGAGCCGGACGGCCAGCTCCGTCTTGCCGGTGGCGGTGGGGCCCACCACCGCCAGGGCGTCGGCGCTCACGACCGGCCGAACCTCCGCTCGAGCTCGTCCAGGCCGAGCCGCACGATCGTGGGGCGGCCGTGCACGTCGTGCCCCGGCAGCTCGGTGGCGAAGAGCCGGTCGAAGAGCTCGCTCATCTCCTCCTGGGTCAGCGGCTGGCCCGCCTTGATCGCGCCCTGGCAGGCCAGGCTCTTGGCGATCCGCTCGTGCTGGTTGCGGGCCGAGTCGACCAGCGGCGACCCGTGGGTGAGCTCGTCGATCATCTCCCGGAAGCAGCGCTCGGCGTCGAAGTACGGGTGCGGGTTGGGGCTGGCGTGGATGATCGCCGTCCGGTCGCCGAAGGGGCTCACCTCGAACCCCACCCGGGACAGCAGGCCCTGCAGCTCGTCCACCGCCGAGTACTCCGCCGGCGAGAGGCGGACGGTGACCGGGAAGAGCAGCCGCTGCGACGTCCCCTCGCGCTCCCCCTCGAACCGGTCCATGACGTCCTCGAAGAGGATCCGCTCGTGGGCGGCGTGCTGGTCGATGATCAGGAGGCCCTGGCGGGTGGCGGCCAGGATGTAGGTGTCGTGGAGCTGCCAGAGCTCGGGCCGCTGCGCCGCGAGCGGCTCCTGGCCGTCCCCCGCCGGCCGATCCGCGTCCTCCTCCCCCTCCGGCACGAAGAAGGCGAGCTGGGATTCGTCCGGCTCCTCCCCCTCGGCCGGCGGCCTGGCGGCGTCGCCCAGGTCGGGCCCGCCCTCGAGCTCGGGCGCCTCCCCGGCGAGCTCCTCCCCTCGCCCGGCGGCCAGCCCCGGGCCCCCGGCCCTCCGGCGGGCGGCACCGCTCCCGCCGTCCTCCCCGTCCGCCGACGCGGCAGGGTCGGCGTCCCCGGCCGACGCCGCCGCGTCCGTCCCCCCGTCCCCGGGCGGCGCGTCGTCGTCGACGGCCCTCTCCCCTCCGTAGGCGTCGCCCACCTCGCGGCCCAGCGGCGCCGTGCTCGCCAGGTCCGAGAGCCGCTCCCGGACGGCCGCCTTCACCGCCGCCTCCACCGCGCCCCGGTCGCGGAAGCGGACCTCCGCCTTGGCCGGGTGGACGTTCATGTCCACCGCCCTCGGGGGGACGCTGAGGAAGAGGACGAAGGTCGGATGCACGTCCGGGGCGACGGTCGTCCGGTAGGCCTCGTCCACCGCCCGGTTCAGCTCCTCGTCCCGGAAGGGCCGGCCGTTGACGAAGAGGTACCTCCGGTGGCCGCCGGCCCGGGCCGCGTCGGGGCGCTGGACCAGGCCGCCGACGCGGGTGCCGTCCTCCTCCCGGTCGACGGGGATGAGCTCGTCCGCCTCCTCCCTGCCCCACAGGTCGGCCACCCGGGCCCGGAGGCCGGAGACCGCCGGCAGGTCGAGGAGCTCCCGGCCGTTCGACTCGAGCCGGAAGTCCACGTCCAGGTTCGAGAGGGCCAGCAGGGTCGTGGCCTCGCTGCAGGCCCGGGTCTCCGCCCGGGCCGACCGCAGGAACTTGGCCCGGGCCGGGACGTTCTGGAAGAGGGCCCGCACGGTGACCGTGGTGCCCGGCCTCCGGGCGATCTCGTCCACCGAGGCGATCTCCCCCTCCCGGGCCCGCACACGGGTCCCGACGTCTCCTTCCTCGGGGGCCGTCTCGAGCTCGAAGCGGCTGACCGCGGCGATGGAGGGCAGCGCCTCGCCCCGGAAGCCGAGGGTCGAGATGTGGTCCAGGTCGTCGGCTTCCTCGATCTTGCTGGTGGCGTGGCGGTCGAGGGCCAGGAGCGCGTCCTGCTTCTCCATCCCGATGCCGTCGTCGGCGACGCGGATCTCGGTCTTGCCGCCGTTCCGGAGCCACACCTCCACCCGGGAGGCCTCCGCGTCCAGGGCGTTCTCCACCAGCTCCTTCACCACCGACGCGGGACGCTCCACGACCTCGCCCGCGGCGATCTGGTTCGCGACGTGGTCCGGCAGGACCTGGATGCGTGGGCTCATGCGTGGAGGACGCTGGGTCGAAGGGTCAGTCCAGCCCGTAGAACCTCCGCGCGTTGGCGCGGGTCCGGGCCGCGGTCTCCCCCGGGTCCTCGCCGCGGAGCTCGGCCACCCGGCGGCACGTGTGGGCGACGAACGCCGGCTCGTTGCGGTGGCCCCGCTCGGGCTCGGGGGCGAGGTACGGGCTGTCGGTCTCCACGAGCACCCGCTCCGCGGGGACGCGCCGCACGCGGTCCTCCCCGTCGAAGCTGCCGAAGGTGACGATGCCGGAGAAGGAGACGTACCAGCCCGCCTCGAGAGCCGTCTCGAGGAGGGCGTCGCCCCCCGTGAAGCAGTGGAGGACGCCCCGGATCCCGCCCCCCTCGTCGCGGACGAAGCGCGCCGTCTCCTCGTCGGCGTCCCGGGAGTGGACCACCAGCGGCAGCCCGGTCCGCCGGGCCAGCTCCAGGTGGGCCCGGAAGCTCTCGCGCTGCGCCTCCCGGGGCGAGTTCTCGTAGTGGTAGTCGAGGCCGGTCTCCCCCACCGCCACGACCTCCGGCGCCTCGAGCAGGTCCTCCAGCCGCCCGGCCGCGCGGTCGTCGAAGATCGACGCGCGGTGCGGGTGCACGCCCGCGGTGGACCAGACGCCCCCCTCGCGCGCCGCCAGGTCCCGGGCCCTCCGGGCGTCGTCCGGGCCGGTGCCGACGGTCACCATCTCCCCGACCCCCGCGTCTCGGGCCGAGGCCAGCACCTCGTCGACGTCGCCGGCGAAGCGGTCGTCCGTGAGGTGGAGGTGGGAGTCGAAGAGGGACGGGGTCCCCGTCACGAGGTCGCCGCCTGCGCCTGGCGGGCGGAGCGGCGCTTCAGCCAGCTCTCGATCTCGAGCAGCGCCGGCGAGGCCACCCAGATCGACGAGTACGTCCCCACGGCGACCCCGAGGATCAGCACCAGGGCGAAGGGCCGGATGACCCGCCCGCCGAAGAAGAAGAGGGCCAGCAGCGCCCCCAGCGTCGTGAGGCTCGTCATCACCGTCCGCGGAAGCACCTCGTTGATGCTCCGGTTCAGCAGGGCCTCGTACTCCTCCTTGCGCTTCTTCTGGAGGTTCTCCCGCATCCGGTCGAAGGTGACGATGGTGTCGTTCAGCGAGTACCCCACGATCGTCAGGATCGCGGCCACCGTCGCCAGGGTGATCTCGACGTCGAGCATGGCGATGAACCCGAAGGTGAGCAGGATGTCGTGCAGCGTGGCGATCACCGCCGCCACCCCGAACTTCCACTCGAACCGGAAGGCGAGGTAGATGAGGGTCAGCAGGAACGAGAGCAGGATCGCCGAGGCGGCCTTGGTCTGCAGCTCGCTGCCCACCTTCGGCCCCACCGCCTCCGTCCGGATGACGTCGTAGCCGTCCGCGCCCGCCAGCGCGTCGAGCGCGCCCCTGAGCTCGGCCACCACGTCCCGGTCCTCGGTGGCCTCGAACGTCTGGATCCGCAGCAGGTACTCCCGATCGCTGCCGAAGCCCTGGATCTGGGCCCCGTCGAACCCCTCGGCGACCAGGCCGTCCCGGATCTCGGCCACCTCCATCGCCTCGTCGAACTCGACCTGCATCAGCGTGCCCCCGGTGAACTCGACGCCGTAGCTCAGACCGCCGCGGGCGACCAGGGCCGCCACCCCCGCCGCAAGCAGCACGGCGGAGAGGACGTAGGTGACCTTGCGGGTCCGGAGGAACTCGAACGAGGCGTCCTTGAAGATTCTCATCTGACCTGGGCCGGAGTCGAGAGGGGGACGGCTAGATGCTGACCGGCTGCCCCGGAGCGTGGCGCTCCAGGTAGACCATGAAGAAGGTGCGGGTGACGTAGAGCGCGGAGAAGAAGGAGGCGAGGATCCCGATGCTCAGCGTCACCGCGAAGCCCTTGACGGGGCCGGTGCCGAACTGGAAGAGGATGAGGGCGGTGATCAGGGTCGTGAGGTTGGCGTCGACGATGGCCGACAGCGCGTGGCCGAACCCGCCCTCCACAGCCGTGCGTGCCCGCTTGCCGGCGTCCAGCTCCTCGCGGATGCGCTCGAAGATGAGGACGTTGGCGTCCACCGCCATCCCGATCGAGAGGATGATGCCTGCGATGCCCGGCAGCGTGAGCGTGGCCCCGAGCCCGGCGAGCCCGCCGAGCATCAGGAGCACGTAGATCGTCAGCGCTCCCACGGCCATCGCGCCGGCCACCTTGTAGTAGGCGATCATCAGGACGATCACCAGGGCGATCCCGATGGCGAAGGCGATCTGGCCCTGCCGGATGGAGTCCTGGCCGAGCGAGGGCCCCACCGTCCGCTCCTCCACGATCTGGATGGGCTGGGGCAGCGCCCCGGCCCGGAGCACCAGCGCCAGGTCCCGGGCGTCCTCGAAGCTGTCGCCCTGGCTGAGCTCGATCTGCGCCCGGCGGCTCAGGGTCTGGCGGATCACCGGCGCGCTCTGGACCCGCCCGTCGAGCACGATGGCCATCTGGTCGCCGACGTGCTGGCTGGTGGCCCGCTCGAAGAGCCGTGCGCCCCGGCGGTTCATCTCGAAGGGGACGACCGGCCGGTTGTAGGTGGGATCCCGCTGGGCCGGCCCGGCGTCGGCCAGGTACTCCCCGGTGATCATGGGCTCGGACTCGAGGACGTAGAGCCGCCGGTAGGACGTACCCCCCTGGCTGATGGTGTTCGCGCTCCAGTGGAGGGACGTGTTCCGCGGCAGCGCGTCCTGCACCTCCTCGAGCTGCAGGTAGCGGCGGGCCGTCGGCTCGTCCTGCTCGGGGACGAGGAAGATCCCGCCGTTGCCCGACTCCAGCAGGAGCGAGCTCAGCGGGCGGAGCTCCCCGTCGTCCCCGCCGTCGCCCTCCGCGGTGTCGGCCGGCTCCTGCCGGGCGGTGTCCGCCCCCTGGTCCGCGGACGCCCCGTCCTCCGCTCCGGGGGTGGCGCCGCCGTCCCCCGCCGTGTCCCCGGCGGCCTGCGCGGCGGCCGTGTCGCCCTCCGGCTGCGAGAGGATGTCCTGCAGCCCCTCGTCGTCCTCCCCCTCCGCGCCGGCCAGCGCCTCCGAGCGGATGTTCTCCGCCCCCAGGGCGTTCACGATCGTCCGGTCGATCCGGCGCAGCGAGCGGCGGAAGTCGTCCCCGCCCTTGAGGATCTTGAACTCGAGGAAGGCGTTCCTCTCGACGATCTCCTTGGCCCGCTCCGGGTCGTCGATCCCGGCCAGCTCCACGATGATCCGCTCGTCGCCGACCTTCTGGATGGTGGGCTCGCGGACCCCGAACTCGTTGATCCGGTTCCGGATCGTCGTGAGCGCCGTCTCGATGGCCTGCGCCGTCTGCTCCTCGGTCAGCGAGTTGTCCGGGTCGTCGATCTCCACGGCCAGGTGCATCCCGCCCTGGAGGTCGAGCCCCAGGTTGAGGGGAGAGATCTGCTGTCCCTCGGGTCCCTCGTTCGGGAGCAGGGTCCATCCGCAGAGGGCCACGAGGCCCAGGATGACCGCGAAGCGTCCTTTGAGGCTGCTCAGCATGTCGGGGTTCTCCGTGGGCTCTGTAGCTCGACTCGGGGGCGCGCGCCGGCGGCGAGGGCGGTCGCCGGCCTCCGCCCGCTCGGGGCGGGCCAACGATACCCGGGGGCGGCGAGGTCCGAAAGGTCCCGACCCCCACCTTGCCTACCCGGAACGTTCCGTCCGTGTTGCAGGCCCGCGC
>CAYZLN010000080.1:5231-7982 GCA_964479295.1 uncultured Gemmatimonadota bacterium | reverse complement strand
GAGGTTGTCGGAGAGGACGATCCCCAGCATCGACCCCATGAAGAGGAGGAGGTAGGCGTAGAACCGCCCGATGGGGTCGTCGGGGCCCAGATAGTGCCGGGCGTAGAGGACGACCAGGAGGCCGATGCCCAGGATCAGGAAGGCGAAGAACCACCCGAGCCCGTCGGCCATGAACGACGCCCGCAGCCCGACGGCCGGGATCCACGACCAGCCGGCCCGCGCCACCTCGCCGGCGAAGACCCCCGGCGCCAGCGAGAGCAGCAGGACGAAGGAGGCCGCGGTGACGCCGCCGGCGGCCAGCGCGGACGAGCCACGCCCGAGGCGGGCGAACCAGACGGGCAGGACGGCGCCCGCCAGCGGGAGGAGGACGAGAGCTGGGAGGATCACGCCGTCTTCCCGGGCCTTCCGCCTGTCTCGGTGCTCATCCGGACATCCGTCGTCGTGGATCGTCGTCCGCGACCGGAGAGGGGCGGGCGCGGCGCAGGTCGTGTCAACTCGACGGGGACAGAGCATACCCGGCGACGCGCCGCTCCGAAACGGCTCCGCGCCCGCCGTCGCTTCAGGGGCCCTCCGGCGCGGACGGCGCTTGCACCCTCGCCGGCGGCGGCCTCCATTCTCCCCGTGGCCCCATCCCTCCCACCCGCGACTCGGCCATGACCACCCTCGCACTCGTCCTCGCGACCCTCGTGCCCGGCCTCCAGGACGACCCCGGCGCGCAGGCCGACGACCCCCCCGCGATCACCGTCCTCCGGGTGGACGGCTCCATCGGCCCGCCCACCACCAACTACGTCGGGCGGGGGCTGGAGCGGGCCCGGGAGGAGGGCGCCGCCGCGCTGCTGGTCGAGCTCGACACCCCGGGCGGGCTGCTGGAGTCGACGAAATCGATCGTCCAGGCCTTCCTGACCTCCGACGTCCCCGTCGTCGTCTACGTCTCCCCGGACGGCGCCCGCGCCGCCAGCGCCGGGACCTTCATCACCCTGGCCGCCCACGTGGCCGCCATGGCCCCCTCCACCACCATCGGCGCCGCCTCCCCGGTCTCGATGGGGCCCGGCGGCGGCCAGCAGGACACGGTGATGCAGAAGAAGATCTTCGAGTACTCGGAGAGCTTCATGAAGAGCATCGCCGACCGGCGCGGCCGCAACGCCGAGTGGGCCGTGGCCACCGTCCGCGAGGGCGAGTCGGCCACCCAGTCGGAGGCGCTGGAGGCCGGGGCGATCGACCTGGTCGCCGAGGACCGGCAGGCGCTGATCGAGGAGCTCGACGGCCGCGTGGTCGGGGACGACACGCTGCGGACGGCCGGGGCCGAGGTCCGGGAGCTGCCGGAGAACCTGGCGGAGCGCTCGCTCCGCTTCCTCATCCGGCCCGAGGTGATGCTGATCCTGATGATGGTCGCCATCTACGGCATCATCGGCGAGGTCACCAACCCCGGGGCGATCGTCCCGGGGGTGGCCGGCGTGATCGCCCTGGTGCTGCTCCTCTACGCCTCCGCGGCGATGCCCATCAACGTCGCGGGGTACGCCCTCGTGGTCCTGGGCGTCGGCCTCTTCGTGGCCGAGGCCTTCACCCCCACCTTCGGCCTCCTCACCGCAGGGGGCGCGGTCGCCTTCTTCCTGGGCGCCCTGATGGTCTTCCAGGACCTGCCCGCGCCGATGCAGCTCTCCTGGACCTGGCTGGTGCCGGCCACGGTGCTCACGGCCCTCTTCTTCGTCTGGATCGCCACCGCGGGGCTGAGGAGCCAGCTCGCCGGCCCCCGGACCGGGGTCGAGTCGATGATCGGCGAGCGGGCCGAGGTCGTCGACCCGGTGGGCCCCGACGGCGGGCGGGTCTTCGTGGACGGCGAGTACTGGAACGCCGTCGCCGACGAGGAGATCGGCGAGGGCGAGACCTGCGAGATCGAGGAGATCGACGGCCTGACCATGAAGGTGAGGCCGTCGCGCTGACGCCGGGCCCGGGACGTCCGGGCCGGGTCCACCACCGACGACCCCGAAGGGAGAGACCCATGCAGACCGTCGACGCGTTCCCCGACTTCCTCGTCTGGCTCATCACCCTGGCGGTGCTCGCCGTCCTCCTGCTCCCGCAGATGATCAAGATCCTGCGGGAGTACGAGCGGGCCGTGGTCTTCCGGCTGGGGAACTACCTCGACACGAAGGGGCCCGGGCTCGTGCTGCTCGTCCCCTTCATCGACAAGATCGAGCGGGTCGACCTCCGGGTGCTCACGATCAACGTCGAGCGCCAGGAGGTGATCACGAAGGACAACGTCACCGTCGACGTCGACGCCATCACCTTCTTCCGCGTGATGAACGCCGAGAAGGCGGTCCTCGAGGTCGAGCAGTACATGCAGGCCACCACCTGGCTCGCCCAGACCACGCTGCGGAGCATCATCGGCCAGGTGGAGCTGGACGAGCTGCTCGCGGAGCGCGAGAAGATCAACAAGAACATCCAGGAGATCATCGACCGGCAGACCGACCCGTGGGGCATCAAGGTGGTCTCCGTCGAGGTGCGCGACGTGGTGCTGCCGGAGAACATGAAGCGGGCCATGGCCCGGCAGGCCGAGACCGAGCGGGACCGCCGCGCCAAGGTCATCAACGCCAAGGGGGAGCTCCAGGCCGCCCAGGAGCTGCTGGAGGCCGCCCAGATCATGCAGAAGGCGCCCATCGCCCTGCAGCTCCGCTACCTGCAGACCATGTCCGACGTCAGCGAGGAGAACGCCACCTTCGCCCTCATGCCGCTGCCGATGGACTTCCTCGAGCC
>CAYZLN010000080.1:2993-5131 GCA_964479295.1 uncultured Gemmatimonadota bacterium | reverse complement strand
GCGAGGAGAACGCCACCTTCGCCCTCATGCCGCTGCCGATGGACTTCCTCGAGCCATTCCAGGCGTTCCGGGGCGGAGACGGCGGAGGGGACGGAGGCCCGTCGGAGCAGTGACCGTCCGGGGCCCGACCCGGTAGCCCGGCCGGCCCCGGCGCGCCGCCGGCCGTCGGCGACCGGGCCGGCCCACGCCTCAGCCGCCGTCCGGGTCCTCCCGGCCGACGAGCCGCTCCAGCCAGGGGCGGAGCTTCCGGAAGGCCCGGGCCCGGTGGCTGGTGGCCTCCTTCACCTCCGGCGGCAGCTCGGCGTAGGTGCCGCCCCGCTCGGGGAGGAGGAAGAGCGGGTCGTAGCCGAAGCCGCCCTCGCCCCGGGGCTCCTCGGCGATGCGGCCGTGGACCTTCCCCTGGAGGGTGAAGGACGCCCCCTCCGCCTCGACGGCCACCGAGCAGTGGTAGTGGGCCGTCCGCTCCTCCGTCGGCACCTCCTCCAGCGTCTCCAGGAGGTGGCGGTTGTTCGCCTCGTCCCGGCCCCAGCGCTCCGCCATCTCCGGGGGCGCGAAGCGCTTCGTGTGCACGCCGGGGCCGCCGTCCAGCGCCTCGACGCAGAGGCCCGAGTCGTCGGCCACGGTGGGCAGCCCGCCCGACCGCTCCCGGAAGTAGCGGGCCTTGGCGGCGGCGTTGTCGTCGAAGGTGTCGTGGACCTCGATCCGGTCCTCCTCCTCCCGGCGCTCGAGGCCGGCCTCCGTCAGGGAGAGGAAGTCCACCGGCAGGTCGCCCAGCAGGTCGCGGATCTCCTCCAGCTTGTGCGCGTTGCGGGTGGCCACGAGGACGCGGGGACGGCGGTCGGGGCCGGGGGCGGACGATCGGTCGTCCGCCGACCCCGCTCCGTCCGACGGCCGGCCCGGACCCTCGCTGCCGGCCGGCCCGGCGTCCGACGGATCGGCGTTCTCCGGGGCTCCGTCCCCCGTCACCCTTCCTCCCCCGCACCGGTCGGGCCGCCGGGCCCGGCCTCCCGCACGCGCCGGATCAGGGCGCTCGTCGACCGTCCGGGCTCCAGCGGGAGCAGGCGGACCTCCCCGCCGGCGCCCTCCACCGCCTCGCGGCCCACCACCTCGTCGGGCTCGTAGTCCGCCCCCTTGACCAGGACGTCGGGCACCACCTCGCGGATCAGGGCCAGCGGGGTGTCCTCCCCGAAGACGGTGACGGCGTCCACCGGCCGCAGGCTGGCCAGCAGGTAGGCCCGGTCGCCCTCCGGCACCACCGGCCGTCCCGGGCCCTTGAGGCGGCGGACCGAGGCGTCGGAGTTCAGGCCCACCAGCAGGCGGTCGCCCAGCTCCGCGGCGGCGGCGAGGAAGGCGGCGTGGCCGCGGTGGAGGAGGTCGAAGCAGCCGTTGGTGAAGACCAGGCGGCCGTCACGGGGCCGGGAGAAACGCCGCACGGCCTCCTCCCTCGGGAGGACGCGCCCTGCCGGATCGTCGCCCCCCTGTCGCGGGGCCGCGCCGCCGCCCTCGCTGTCCGGCCCGTCGTCCGTCACGCGCCACTCCCCCCGGCGGGGACGCTCACGACGCGGCCTCCCCCCCGGCGTCCCCCGGACCCTCGTCGTCGGCCTGCGCCGCCCGGACCGCCTCCAGGATGCGGTCGGCCCCCTCCGCCTTGAGCCGCTCGGCCAGGCGCCGGCCCAGCGACGCGGCCGAGGCGCGGCTCGCCTCGCCGGTGGCCCGGAGCTCCTCCTCCCCGTCGGTGGAGAGGACGACGGTCTCCAGGCGGAGCCGGCCGTCCGTCTCCCGGGCCCACGCACCGACCGGGACCAGGCATCCGCCCTGGAGGGTCGCGAGGAAGACCCGCTCGGCGCGGACGGCGGCCCGGGTGGCCTCGTCCTCCAGCCGACCCATCAGCTCGGCCACCGCATCGTCGCCGGCGCGGCCCTCGACGCCCAGGGCGCCCTGCCCCGGCGCCGGGAGCCACTCCGGCGGGCCCAGGAACCGCGCGTCGTCCTCGAGCAGCCCGAGACGGATCAGCCCGGCGGCCGCCAGGAGCGCCGCGTCGCAGGCCCCGTCCCGCATCTTCTCGACGCGCGTCCCGACGTTTCCGCGCAGGTCCTGCACGCTGCAGTCGGGGCGACGGGCCCGCAGCTGGGCGGCCC
>CAYZLN010000080.1:0-2893 GCA_964479295.1 uncultured Gemmatimonadota bacterium | reverse complement strand
CCGCGCAGGTCCTGCACGCTGCAGTCGGGGCGACGGGCCCGCAGCTGGGCGGCCCGGCGGAGGGAGGACGTCCCGACCACCGCCCCCTCGTCGAGCTCCTCGAGCCCCATCGTCCCCTCCGGGCCCAGGAGGACGTCGCGGGGCTCCTCCCGCTCCGGCACGCCGAGGATGTCGAACTCGTCGCCCAGGTCCGTCGGGAGGTCCTTCAGCGAGTGCACCGCCGCGTCGATCTCGCCCTCGCGCAGCGCCTCCTCCAGCTCCAGCGTGAAGACGCCCTTGCCGCCGATCTCCGTCAGGGGCTCGTCGAGCATCCGGTCGCCGGTGGTGTCGATCCCCGCCACCTCGACCTCGAGCCCGGGCCACGCGGCCCGCAGCCCCTCGGCGACGGTCTCCGCCTGGATGCGGGCGAGTCGCGAGGTGCGGGCCCCCAGCACGAGCCGGCCCGTGGGGAGGTCGGCCGGGAGGTCCGGGGCCATGTCCGGGGCGTCGTCCGTCACCACTGCGCCTGCGCGCCGTTCACGATCCGCTGGATGAGGTCCTCGATCGCCACCTCGAGCCCGGCCTCGTCGGTCTCCTCCTCGGGCGCGTACTCCCCGGTGCCGCTGACGGCGTTGGAGCTCCACATGGTCCGGTCCCGCACCCGGTCCTCGATCTCCACCGAGGCCGTCACCCTCACGCGTCGCTGGAACACCTGGGCCCCTTCGTCCTCCTGGGCCTCGAAGCTCAGCGCCTCGTCCCGGTAGCGGGTGAGGGTCACGCGGATCACGGCGTCGGCCTGCTCCTCGGCCGCCGTCTGGCCGCCGAGCCGGCTCCGGACCGCGTCCAGGAGGCCCTGCGTGACCCGCTCGGTGAGGGCGAACCGCTGGGTGTCGTTCTTCACCGGCGGCACGTACACGGTCTGGATGTGGTCCGGGAGCCCGCCGCCGCCCGAGAACCCGTAGAGGCACCCGCCCGTCGCCAGGAGCAGCGCCAGGGCGACGAGGCGCCCCGCGAGCCGGGGTCCGGGCCCGCGCCACCCTCTTCGGCCCGGGCGCCTCACGGCGTCTCCGGCGGGGGCAGGTCGTAGATGTCGGACGGGAACCGGCCGTCGGCCACGCGCACCTCCTCGATCGTCCACCGCGCCCGGCTGTCCTCGGTCCGGTCGCGGTACTCCGCCGACGAGGGCCACGACGACGCCCCGTCGGACCACTCGAGAACCGCCTCCCTCAGCACCCGGCCGTCCCGCACCTCCGCGACGCGGACCAGCCGGTCGTCCTCCAGGTGGAAGCGCATCTCGCCCCCCTCCCCCGCCGCGTAGACCAGCACCCGGGCCTCCCCCGATCGGTACCCGCGCTCCGGCGCCGTCGGTCCGGGGCGGAAGATCCCGGCCGAGGCGTAGAGGAAGGGGGGCGGCGGGACGCGCACGTCCCGGATCTGGCCCTCGCTCCGCAGCCCCGACTCCGTGAGCGCCACCGACATGGAGCCGCCGCCGGGGCCGAAGAGGTCCAGCCGGAGGCTGTCGTCGGGGTTGTAGCGGACGACGCCGTCCCCCGACACCGGCCCCCGCTCGTCGGTGTACTCCCACGCGATCTCGAGCCGGTGGGGCGCGTCGGGCCCGCCGGCGTCCCGCATCGACGCGGCCACCTCCGCCGGGTTCGAGAGGGGCGGACCCGACGCCGCGCCGGCCCCGGCGCACCCCGCCACCGCGGCCGCGAGGGCGAGCGTCCCGGCCGCGGCCGCCCCGGGGAGGCGCCTCATCCCTTCTCCTCCCCCTCGGCGAGGACCGCGCGCACGTCGTCGGGAAGGCGCCGGACGCGCCCGTCGCCGTCCACGCACACCAGGTCGACCTCCGCGCGGGCCACGGTCTCGCCGTCGCCGGACCGCTCGAAGTCGTAGCCGAAGGTGACCCGCCGGCTCCGGACCGAGGCCGGCCAGCAGCGCACCCGGACCGCCTCGTCGTAGCCCACGCCCGCCCGGTAGTCCACCTCGGCGCGGGAGACCGGGAGGAAGACGCCCCGGTCCTCCAGGTCGGCGTACGAGATCCCGCGGTCGCGCATCCAGGAGGTGCGTCCCGCCTCCGCCCACACCAGGTGGACGGCGTGGTGGGCCCGGCCCATGCGGTCGGTCTCGGCGTAGCGGACCCGGAGCTCGACGGTGGAATCGTCCATCGCGACGGGGGCGGAGCCGGGGAGGACGGGCGGGGCGAGAGGATCGAGACTACCCGACCCGACCCGGGGTGTCAAACACGAACACCCCGTCCGCGTTGACGGCGGCGGTCGGCCGCCTATCTTCGCCCCGTCATGCCCGCTTCCCCCGCACTCGTGGCCTCCGACGCGCACCTGGGCGCGGTCCCGCCCGCCTCGGAGAGGCGCTTCCTGGACTTCCTCTCCGCCGTCCCGGACAGGACCGACGACCTGGTGCTGGCCGGCGACGTCTTCGACTTCTGGTTCGAGTACCGCTCGGTGGTGCTGCGGGAGCACTTCGACGCGCTCCGCGCCCTGGCCGACGTGGTGGACGCCGGCGTGCGCGTCCGATGGATCGGCGGCAACCACGACGCGTGGGCCGGCTCGTTCCTCCGGGACCAGGTGGGCCTCGAGCTGCTCGACGCCCCCCTGGTGGCCGACGTCGGGGGGCGGAGGGCGTTCCTGGCCCACGGCGACGGCCTGGCCGGCGGCGACTGGGGCTACCGGGCGCTCAAGGCGGTGCTCCGGAGCGGGCCCGCCCGGGGGCTCTTCCGCCTCCTCCACCCGGACCTGGGGGCCGCCCTCGCCCGCCGGGCCAGCCACACCCGCCGGGAGGCCGAGGCCGACGGCCCCTCCCGCCGGAAGAAGGACCGGGCGGAGGCCCTGTCGCGCCACGCGGCCCGGCTCCTGGAGGACGACCCGTCGCTGGAGCTGGTGGTCCTGGGCCACGC
>CAYZLN010000079.1:0-8030 GCA_964479295.1 uncultured Gemmatimonadota bacterium | reverse complement strand
TCCGGGAGGAGTTCCCGGAGTTCGACCCCCGGATCCTGGTGATGGGCTCGGGCGACGCCTACGGGGACGCCGGGGCGCCGGGCGCGCCCCTCTCCGAGGAGCTGATGCTGCGGCCGGTCACGGTCTACGGCCTCTCCAAGGCGTGCCAGGAGATCTCCGCCCACACCTACCGGAGGGCGAACGGCGTGCGGACCGTGGTGAGCCGCGGGTTCAACCTCATCGGCCCGGCCCAGCAGCCGCATTTCGTCGTGCCGGACTTCTGTCAGCAGGTGGCCGCCATCGCGCGGGGCGACCGCCCGCCGCGGATGAGGGTGGGCAACCTCGGGGTCGAGCGCGACTTCACCGACGTCCGGGACGCGGTCCGGGCCTTCACGCTCGTCATGGACCTCGACGATCCCGACGCCGCCTACAACGTCTGCTCGGGCCGGGCGATCTCCATCCGGACGGTCCTGGACTGGATCGTGGACGAGGCCGGGGTGGACGTGGAGATCGAGGTGGACCCGGACCGGGTCCGCGAGGAGGAGGTCGACCGGATCGTGGGCGACCCGGGGCACCTGCGCGAGCAGACCGGGTGGGAGCCGGAGCGCGACGTGGAGGAGACGGTGCGCGAGGTCTACCGGGGCATCGCCGGATGACGGCCCCGTTCGCGGATTCGCCGTCAGGCGGAGGATCGGCCGGAGGGCCGGCCGGGCCGGAGGGGTCCTCGCCGGACGAGCTGGCCGCGGCCGACGTCTCCGTGGTCATGCCGGTCTACAACGAGCGGCGGACCGTGGAGCAGATCGTCGACCGGGTCCGCGCCTCGCCCGTCGAGGTCGAGCTGGTCGCGGTCGACGACGGCTCGACGGACGGCACCCGCGACGTCCTCCGCCGGCTCGCCGAGGAGGGGAGCATCGACCGGCTGATCCTGAAGGAGCGCAACGAGGGGAAGGGGGCCGCGCTCTCGGCCGGGTTCGGGGCCGCGGAGGGCGACGTGGTGATCGTCCAGGACGCGGACCTGGAGTACCACCCCGACGAATACCCCCGGCTGCTGGCCCCGATCCTCGAGGGGAAGGCGGACGTCGTCTACGGGTCCCGGTTCATGGGGGGCAGGCCGCACCGGGTCCTCTATTTCTGGCACTACGTCGGGAACCGGTTCCTCACCTTGCTGTCCAACATGTTCACCAACCTGAACCTCTCGGACATGGAGACCTGCTACAAGTGCTTCCGCCGGGAGGTGCTCGAGGGCGTGGAGGTCGAGGAGCGCGCCTTCGGCGTGGAGCCCGAGCTCACGGCGAAGGTGGCCCTCGGGGGCTGGCGGGTGTACGAGGTGGGGGTCTCCTACAGCGGCCGGACCTACGCCGAGGGCAAGAAGATCCAGTGGTGGGACGGCCTCCGGGCGCTCTACTGCATCGTGAAGTACGGTCTGGTGCGGAGGGTCACCGGGTCCCTCCCCCGGAGCCGCCCGGAGGCGCGCGGGTGAGCCCCTCCCCGTCTGCGGCCCGGGCGGGGACCGCGGCGTGCCTGGCCGCGTGGCTCGTCGTGGCGGGGTGCGGCGGCGACGGAACCGGGAGCTCGCTGGCCCGGGGCGACCGGCTCGCGGCCCAGGGGGAGGGCGAGGCGGCCCTCGCGGAGTACCGCCTGGCCCGCCGCCAGCGGGGCGACGACCCGGAGGTGCTCGCCCGCCTCGCCCACGCCCACGCCGGCCGGGGGGACGTCTCCACGGCGGTCCGGCTGTACGAGGACCTGGTCTCGCGGGACTCGTCGTACCGCCACCAGGCGGCCTCCGACCTCACGGCGCTCGCCCGCAGGGAGCTGGAGCGCCACGGCCGCGACCGGATGGTCCGGGCGCTGGAGCCGGTCCTGGAGCTGGGGCTGGACCTCCTCCCCCGGGACCTCCGGCTGGAGCTGGCCCGGCACTACTCGGAGCGCCAGGAGTTCCGCCGGGCGCTGCCGCTGTACCTGTCGCTGCTGGAAGAGGACCTCCAGGCCGACGATCGTGTGTACTACGGCGCCGCCCGCGCGTACCAGGAGATGGGCGGCTGTCGGGAAGCCCTGTCCTACTTCAGGGAATACCTGGACCGCGTCGAGGCCGACCGGGAGGCCGGCACGGAGGGCGGTGTCCGGTGGCACTACGGGAGCTGCCTCTACGACGTGGCCCAGGAGGACCGGGAGCACGGACGGCGCCGGGACGCGCTCGACCGCGTCGACCGGCTGATCGAGCTGGGCACGCCGAGGACCCTCATGGACCGAGCTCACTACCTGAGAGGGGAGCTGCTGCTGCAGGCGGGACGGGACGACGAGGCGCTGGAGGCGTTTCGCGAGGTGCTGCGCCTGAACCCCGACCGGAGCGATCCGCTCGCCCGGTCGGCGGAGGAGAACGTGCGCCGCATCCGATACGGCGACCGCGGATGACGGACGGCGCTCGGCGATCGGGAGGCCCGGACGGATCCCGGCCCGGGCCGGCGGCGTCCGGCCGGAGGGGACGCGGCGTCCTCGTCGGCCTGCTGGCGCTGGCCACGGGGGTCCTGGCCGCCTGCGGCGGGAAGTCCCCGCCCGAGGGGCTTCAGCCGGTGGAGCGGTTCGAGTGGGGGCTGGAGCGGTTCGAGGAGGGGGACATGTCCTCGGCGCGCAACGGCTTCCGGGAGTTCCTCCTCAACGACCCCCTCCACCCGAGGGCGGACAGCGCCCAGTACATGCTGGGCGAGGCCCTGCACCGCGACGAGCGCTACGTGGAGGCCGCCGAGGCCTTCTCCCGGCTGGCCACCAACCGGCCCACCAGCCCCCTGGCCGACGACGCCCAGCTCGGCGTGTGCCGGTCGTACTGGGCGCTCTCGCCGGACCTGGCGCTCGACCAGGAGTACACCCGGCAGGCGGCGGACGCCTGCGGGAGGGTCGTCGAGTTCTACTCGCCCACGCCGCTCGAGGAGGAGGCCCGGAGGATCCGGGAGAGGGCGCGGGACAAGCTGGCCCGGAAGCGCTTCCGGGTGGCCGAGTGGTACTACGACCGCGGGGCCTACGAGTCGGCCAACATCTACCTGGAGCAGATCCTGGAGCAGTACCCGGACTCCGAGGTGGTGCCCCGCGCGCTCTCGACCCTGTTCCGCAGCTACCGCGAGCTGGGCTTCGACACGGAGGCCCGGGAGGTCCGTCGGCGGCTGATGGAGAACCATCCCGACACGCCGGCCGCGGCCGAGGTGAAGGGTGAGGAGCTTCCCGGAGCCGCGGGGTAGCGCCCCGGCGCCCCGGAGACCGGACCGGGTTCGCTCCCGGCGCGGGGCCCGGCGTCCGCGGGCCTGAGGGCGGGGAGGCGACGGGCGTGGGCGCCAGGCTCGGGCTGCTGGGCGGCACCTACGATCCGGTGCACGTGGGCCACCGGGTGGTGGCCCAGGACGTCGTGGAGGAGCTGGGGCTGGACCGGCTCCTCGTGGTGCCCGCCGGCCGGCCGCCCCACCGCGAGGCGGTGTTCGACGCCCGCGACCGCCTCGCGTGGACCCGGGCCGCCTTCGACGGCGACGACCGCATCGACGTCGACGACCTCGAGCTCCGGCGCTCCGGCCCGTCCTACACGGTGGAGACCGTCGAGCGGATCCGGGAGGAGCGGGACCCCGACCGCCTCTTCTGCGTCATCGGGATCGACCAGCTCGAGGAGATCGGGAGCTGGCGCGCCCCCGGGCGCATCGCCCGTCTCTCCACCCTCACGGTGATGGGCCGGGCCGGGGAGGACCCCGAGGCCCTCCGCGGCGAGGTGGACCTCCCCTTCGAGACCGTCTCCGTCACCCGTGTCGACGTCTCCTCCACCCGCATCCGGGAACGCCTCTCGGAGGGACGGGGGGTCCGCTACCTGGTGCCCGAGGCCGTCCGCCGGGAGGTCGAGAGGGCCGGCCGCGACGCCCTGTACACCGGGAACGATCCGGGGCGCCCGGGCTATAAATAGTGGCTTTTCGCCCGTCCTCGAGGCGCCGCCTCGGGTCCCTGCCGGACCGCCCCCGCAGCGACCGCCAACCGCCCACCCAACCCCGAGCCTCCTGATTCCATGATCACGGACCTCATCAACCGCGTGGTCGGCACCCGGTTCGAGCGCCAGATGAAGGAGCTCCAGCCGATCGTCGACCAGATCAAACAGGAAGAGGAGCGGCTCGCCGACTTCAGCGAGGAGGAGCTCCGGGCGCAGACGGAGCGGTTCCGCGACCGGATCCGGGAGGAGACCGAGGAGCTCGAGGAGCAGATCGAGGCCTTCCGCGAGGAGCGTCGGCACTCGGAGGACCCGGAGCGCCGCGAGGAGCTCACCGAGCGGATGGCGGAGGCCGAGGAGGAGCTGAGCCGCCGGAAGGACGTGATCCTCGACGAGCTGTTGCCGGAGGCCTTCGCGACGGTGCGGGAGGCGTGCCGCCGGCTGCTGGGCACCGAGATCGAGTTCGCCGGCAACGAGACCGTGTGGGACATGGTGCCCTACGACGTGCAGCTCATCGGCGGGATCGTGATGCACCAGGGCAAGATCGCCGAGATGGCCACCGGGGAGGGGAAGACCCTGGTGGCCACCATGCCCCTCTACCTGAACGCCCTCACCGGCGACGGGGCCCACCTGGTGACCGTGAACGACTACCTCGCCCGGCGCGACGCCGAGTGGATGGGCACCGTCTACGAGTACCTGGGCCTCACCGTCGGGTGCCTGGACGACACCCAGCCCGGGACCGAGGAGCGCCGCGAGATCTACGAGTGCGACATCACGTACGGCACCAACAACGAGTTCGGATTCGACTACCTCCGGGACAACATGGTCGTCCGCCTGGAGGACCGGGTGCAGCACGACCATCGCTACGCCATCATCGACGAGATCGACTCGGTCCTCATCGACGAGGCCCGCACCCCCCTCATCATCTCCGGGCCCGCAGGGCGCGACGACGAGGGCCAGTACAAGAAGTACAACGCCCAGGTGGCGGACCTGGTGCGGCGCCAGGGCCGGCTCGTCCGGGAGCTGGTCAGCGAGGCCGAGGAGCTGCTGGAGGAGGCCCGGGAGGAGGAGGACGACAACCTGAAGTGGCAGGCCGGCCGGCTGCTGCTCGCCGCCCAGCGCGGCGACCCGAACAACAAGCGGCTGATGAAGCTGCTCAACGAGACCGGCATCAAGCGGCTCGTGCAGAAGGTGGAGGGGGACCTGATGCGCGAGAAGCGGCTCCAGGAAGTGGACGAGATGCTGCTCTACTCCACCGACGAGAAGGGCCACACGATCCAGCTCAGCGACCAGGGCCTCGAGGTGCTGAGCCCCGACGATCCCGAGGCCTTCGTGGTGCCCGACCTCTCCCAGGAGATCAAGGCCGTCGAGGACTCCGAGGAGCTGGACGCCGAGGAGAAGCGGGAGAGGATCAGCGAGCTGGAGCGGGAGTACGCCGAGAAGTCGGAGAAGATCCACATCATCCACCAGCTCGTGAAGGCCCACGCCCTGTACGAGAAGGACGTGGAGTACGTGGTGGAGGACGGCCAGGTGGTCATCGTGGACGAGTTCACCGGCCGGAAGATGCCCGGCCGCCGGTGGAGCGACGGCCTGCACCAGGCCGTGGAGGCCAAGGAGGGGGTGAGCGTCCAGGGCGAGACGCAGACGCTGGCCAGCATCACCATCCAGAACTACTTCCGGATGTACGACAAGCTGGCCGGGATGACGGGGACGGCCGAGACCGAGGAGGCCGAGTTCCAGGAGATCTACGACCTCGAGGTCGTGGTCATCCCCACCAACCGCCCGGTGCGGCGCGTCGACCACGACGACGTCATCTTCCGGACGAAGCGGGAAAAATACGCCGCGCTGCTGGACGAGATCGAGCGGCTCAACGACCGCGACCTGCCCATCCTCGTGGGGACCACCAGCGTCGACGTCTCCGAGAAGATCGCGCGGATGCTCAAGCGCCGGGGCCTCGACCACGAGGTGCTGAACGCCAAGAACCACGAGCGCGAGGCCCAGATCGTGGCCGACGCGGGCCAGCCCGGGGCCATCACGATCGCCACCAACATGGCGGGCCGGGGCACCGACATTAAGCTCGGCGACGGCGTGGTGAAGTGCGACGTCTGCGCCGTCCAGTCCGAGGAGCCCGCCTTCGGCCAGGTGCAGGAGGAGCCCGACCTCAGCCTCCCCCAGGTCCAGGAGCTGGGCTGCCAGACCGACCCGCCGTGCGGGCTCCAGATCCTCGGCACCGAGCGCCACGAGGCCCGGCGCATCGACCGGCAGCTCCGGGGGCGCTCGGGCCGCCAGGGCGACCCGGGAGCGAGCCGCTTCTTCCTCTCCGCCGAGGACGACCTGGTCCGGCTCTTCGCCCAGGACCGGTTCGCGAAGATGATGGACAAGATCGGCACGGAGGAGGGGGAGGTCATCACCCACCCGTGGATCACCAGCGCCATCGAGAAGGCGCAGCAGCGGGTGGAGCGCCGGAACTTCGAGGCGCGGAAGAAGCTGCTCGAGTACGACGACGTCATGAACAAGCAGCGCGAGGTCATCTACGACCTGCGCCTCTTCGCCCTGGAGGGGGGCGAGGACCTGAAGGGCGAGGCGTGGAAGATGATCGAGCGCTCCATCCGGGAGACCGTCGAGAACTACGCGCCCCCGGGCAGCCACATGGAGCGGTGGCGGCCGGCCGAGCTCCGGGAGAAGCTCCTGATCGACTACTTCCTCATCGTCGACGTCCTCCCGGAGGAAGAGCCCGAGCCGGAGGAGATCGAGTGGAACTCCGCCGCGCACCTGCAGGACGAGGTGGTGGAGGCCGCCCACGAGGCCTATGCCCTGAAGCTGGAGGAGTTCGGCGAGCACTGGGAGCGGATCCTCAGCTTCATCGTCCTCTCGGTGATCGACGACAAGTGGAAGGACCACCTGTACGACCTCGACCACCTGAGGGACTCCATCCGGTACAGGGCGTGGGGGCGGACGGAGCCCATCGTGGAGTACAAGAAGGAATCCTTCGACATGTTCGTCGACCTCGTGAACGACATCCGGAAGAGCGTGGCGAACCTGCTCTTCCGGGCCCAGGTCGAGCGCGAGGAGGAGACGGATCGCCGGCAGCTCCGGATGCCCGAGCAGAGCGAGCTCCAGATGGAGGGCCCCTCCGGCGCGCCGGCCACCGGCGTGAGGGAGGGCCAGGCGGCCGCCGCCGCGGCCGCGGCCGGCGGCGGGGGCGGGGGCGCCGGGGGAGGAGGCGGCGGTCAGTTCACCGGCGCCGGCGTGGCCACCGAGGCCCGGCAGGGCGGCGAGGGCGGCGCCGAGACGGCCCGCAGCCAGGGCGGCGACGGCGGGCGCAACGTCATCCGCCCCGACGAGCCCCTGGAGGTCGAGGAGGAGCCGGGCCGCAACGACCCGTGCCCCTGCGGAAGCGGCAAGAAGTACAAGAAGTGCCACGGGAGCCTGGCGTAGGGGGACAGGAGCGCTGGAGTCGCCGGACATGACGGGCGGTTGACGGGGCTGACGACGGTGGGAGAGACCGTTCCCCAGCCTCCCTCCGGCCGGAGCCCGACATGCCCGCCCCCATCCGAGAGTGGCCCGCCAGCGAGCGCCCCCGCGAGCGGCTGGCGCGGCACCGACCCGAGGCGCTCGCCGTCCGGGAGCTGCTGGCCATCCTGCTGGGCTCGGGCGGCTCCGGCCGCTCGGCCCTGGAGCTGGCCGACGACCTCCTCTCCAGCGCCGGCGGCTCGCTCCGGCGCCTGGGCAGCACCGAGATGCGGGCGCTCGAACGGGTGGAAGGGGTGGGGCCCGCGCGGGCGGCCACCGTGGCGGCGGCGTTCGAGCTGGGCCGGCGGGCGGCCAGCGAGCTGGCCCGCAACGGCCGGAAGATCCGCGGCCCGCGTGACGTCCACCGGCGGCTGGGCCCGCTCCTGCGGGACGCCCGCCAGGAGGAGTTCTGGGCGCTCTACCTGGACACGCAGAACCGGGTGCTGGAGGAGCGTCGGCTCACGGTCGGCCTGCTCAACTCCTCGCTGGTCCACCCCCGGGAGGTCTTCGCCCCGGCGCTGACCCACGCCGCCGCCAGCCTCATCCTGGTCCACAACCACCCGAGCGGCGACCCGGAGCCCTCGCC